>NZ_JAENWL010000043.1 GCF_016650095.1 Clostridium sp.
AGAAATTTCATCATCCATTCATGGTTTACATGATCAAAAAATCCACTTATATCAGCATCTACTACGTAGTTAACTTTCTTTGTCATTATATTATCACTTAAATTCTTTAGTGCATCATGACAACTTTTCTCTGGTCTGAAACCAAATGATATTGGTAGAAAGTCCTCTTCGTAAATGCTCTGCAAAATAATAACTAAAGCACCTTGTACTATTTTATCTTCTAGTATAGGTATACCAAGTGGTCTCATTTTATTACTACTTACTTTGGTGATATATAAACGTTTTACTGGTTGAGGTCTGAAAGAACCTTTCTTTAATTTGATTACTAAGTTATTCAAATTTTCATCTAGGTTTTTCTTATAACTTTCTTTAGTTTCTTTATCTATACCGGCAGAAGCCGAGCCATTCAGTCTATTGAATGATTCTTTTAAAGTATTCTTGTTCATTAAATAAGCCAATGAACAGAATTTTGCTTCTTTATTTCTGCGAGCTACTTGTGCTATGCTTACAAGTTTTGTTCTCACTGTTATTCCAGTTCTAAGTCCGGGCAGTGTTTCTCTTTTAAGCAGTTCCATATGTTACTCTCCTTCCTCCGGAATTACCCGTTATCTTCAGTACTATGAAAGTATCCGACTTCCTACTGGCATTTGCGTTCCTTACTTCTTCAGTTTGTACTGCATACTTTTCATTTGAAAAGACCGAGTAGGATCTCCCCGAGTTTCCGTATATTCTCAATGTTTAGCTAGGTAGGGCCTCTGACTACGGATGCGTTTATTTGCACTCGCTTTAACGCACAAATAAATGTTGCTTTCCACGTACATGAACGTTTCTGCCACATCATCGACCAACTTTTCGAAGCTCAATACCATTCACTGCTGGGTTACCACCCAGTCAATTCTACCTCGCTAACTTTCTGTCTACGCTTAAAATGTTACGTTACCGCAACACCTCTAAGACTCGATACAAAGCGATTTGCTAAATCTTACCTTGACAGGATTCCCACCTGCTAGAATATACGCCCTGTCGGGACGCACCATGAATGGTTGCCGTACCCCTAGTTGACCCAAAAAACATGGTGCAGTTGACGAGATAATTAATTTCGGAGATTTTTGGAACGAAGAAGGTTTCAAGCTCGAGAGGGATACTATACTTAACCTGAATAAAGAAATAAAGGGTATGTTCAACAGTTCATATCATTGCCTTCTTGGTGCAAAGGAGCTACAAGATGATATTGAGATAACTGTAGAGGAAGCGGTTGATATAGCTCGGTATAATAATCTAGTATTAAATCTTAAGTCAGAATTGACAGATAATATTACAATTTCAGGTAAGTCAAGCAAGGTCAGACATTTATTTGACAGTGCATTAACACCAGACAGCTTAGTAGATTATATAGAAACAATAGTACCTGATAATTTCAAATGTTACTTGTTCGAAGGTATTAATACAAAGAATATAAGTGATATATTAAATATTTTAGCAAATGAATACCTGCTAAAGGGGTGGGACGTAGAGCTGTACCACCAACCACTAAATCCAGAAAGAATTCAGACAGTGCTTGTTGAGAAACTATGCATAGCCTTTACAGTAAACGGCAAAATGAAAGGAACGGCTTGTAGGATAGTAGATATGGGTCAATTGATAATTGGAGATAAACTTAAGGCTAAGGAAGACTCGATAAGCAAAGATATGGAAATGAAGGAGATTTTACTTAGTGAAACCTTTAAAAGAATCAATATAGCTAAGACAAAGCATGATGATATGGAAAAGAGTTATATTCCACAGATGGACTTTGTAGCGGTCACTGAGTTTAGGAAAAAGATTATAGAAAGAATAAAGAAGTATATTTAGTGAGTGAACTTAACACTAAATGAGCAAAAGATTCTTATAGAATTTCTTGCTCATTTAGATGAGAGGGACACTTGTAATACGAAACCTAAAAAATTACTGCAAGATAGAGAAGAAATAGATAAAATCAAAGGGTTCAAAGGTTTTATGTAAATATTTTAGTGTGTTTTTTATTTCCTTGAATGATAAATTTGAGGGAATTTTTGTTGGGTGGGGGAAACAATTGGGAGCCTGCAAAAAGTTTTGTGTAAACTAGAATAAATTCTAAGCTGTTCAAAAATAGTAAAAACACAATGCCTGTGAATACAGTTAACCATTTTAAGAGACATAGAATTAGCTCTATCAGAGGCATATTTAGTACCACAAGTATTGCAAAATCTGCTTTTGTATCTAAAAGGAACAATTTTAAATTTGCCGCAATGTTCACAGCCATATATTTCAAAACCCTTGCTCCTGTCATCGCAAGAAAGCATTTTATGTCAAGCATTTTTGAAAATATACAAGAATCCTTCCATTTATATTAGCGTAGCTAGTGAATGCGAATACAGTTCTTTTGAGCAATTTGATTTCATTATTTATGACTTTTATTGGCCAGTTTCTCAATCTATTATCAAATATATTTTGGGTTCACTTAATAAACCTTTGAAGGTTATCTTTTTCAAAGATCTAAAATAAGTGGATTTTTAGTGTTCCTATGCTACGTTATTGTTTCGGTGAGCCTGTTTCTTTAGATATTGCTCAAATGAATCTTGTTTCCAAGGATGACTCATTGGTGGTATGTAGCGTTTTCTAGGTTGGGCATTGGAAACAGCTAAATCAAAGTTCTTAGAGGAAAGTTTATGCCTAGGTAATAAATCTAATGCATAAACCTTTTTATCCATACACAAGAAAAT
This sequence comes from Clostridium sp., assembly GCF_016650095.1. Taxonomy (GTDB): domain Bacteria; phylum Bacillota; class Clostridia; order Clostridiales; family Clostridiaceae; genus Clostridium_AD. The sequence goes on from NZ_JAENWL010000043.1 coordinate 2,742, forward strand.
CTCGCTATTAAATGATTGAATTACCGTTCCAACTGTTCCTTTGCGATAATGTACAGGATATCCATTGCAATCAACAGGTAGATAGTAATTCTTTTTAAATTTGATACAGCTTCCGTTATCTACCTTCCTACTGGTCAATACGGCAAGAGTTAAGTTGATTTTTTCAATATCTGGTTGCTTTTCAAAGACAGATTTGATATTATCAACAGGTAATATAAACTGAGCATTGAATTCTTTTATGTAGGAGTTTAAGAATTCGTTTGCTTGCTCAATTGTATTTATGCTAGCTAGTCGCATTTCCAATGGGGGGCGTGATTGTAACGTCTGAAACATTCTCTCTATGCGTCCCTTGGCTTGCGGAACACTACTGGTTTTAATTTCTATCCCCAACTGTTTGCATGCGTAGCTAAACTGTGTAAACGTGTCCTCTTCAACCGAAGGGGATTTTTTTTGTTTGTATTCAAATACAGTACGTCTATCAGTGAATAACATGTAGGGAATACCATAGTTAGTAAGTACTTGGTATAGTACATGATAGTACCCTTTTAAAGTTTCTTATGAATCGAAATAAGCACCTACAATAGCACCAGTAGCATCATCTACTGCGATATGCAGCTGACTTTTCCTATTGCCGAACCAAAGATGTACCGAAGCATCCATTTGAAGCATTTCGCCTGTATAAGCACATCTTGGGCGTCTAGGATGTGCATCCTCGGCAGCAATTATGGAACTTTGGATTTTTGCAATTTCTTTTAAAGAATTAGTTGATTTTTGTAGTTCTTTTAATTCAGCCTTGATCCTTTTTCTTGTAGCACACTTAGCCTTAGGAGACAGGATGAAATCCTGCATAAGGATAGAATGAATGGTGCTAGTAGAAACCGTTATATTTTCGTGTTTTTTTAGTAATTCAGAGAAGTGAGTAATATTAGCGTCACAATATTTAGTACAGTATAAATCTAAGATTAACTGCTTTGTATTAGCATCAAGAGTATGTGCGAGCTTTCGCCCTCGATTACCATGAATAAAGAATTCCTTTCCACTTTCTTTATACCCCTTAATCATTCTGTTAATATGCCTAACTGAACAATTGAGAGCAATAGCTGCTCGCTTTTTATTGCCAGCTGTTTCTATTAATTTTTTTATAGTAGAGTACTTGTCCATTTCTTCCATAGTTAAATTCACCTTTCTTATTATCAGCACCTCATTTCTAGTCATGAGGTTTATTATACAATGTTTTCATATTTGGGACATAATCAAATGTGGTATAGTAAGACATTATCATAAACGGATCATACTCCTGTCATCGCAAGAAAGCATTTTATTGACTTCTTCAAAAACAACATTGCGAATATTTGGTGATGTAGATAAAAAAGAATCTCAATTATCTTTGGAAATTTGTTTAATAGAATATTTGCTCATAAAAAGATAATACAGTCCATTATATTCAAGCAATTTCATTTAGCATTATCGTGCTATTTGTGTCTAATAGATAAAAAAAAAAATAATATTTAGTTGAAAGGGACATTGTTACCAACGTTGATTTTAGGATAAAATTGAAAATATAGAATAATGAAAAATATAGGAGGAAATTTATATGTATACTTATGAGTTTGAATTAACGAATGCTTGTTTGAAAATGTTGAGGGATATGTTTAATCTTCAACCTGGGCAGACAGTTGCTATCACATGTGACACTGAATCTAGCATGGAGGTAGTTAATGCTACCGCACAGGCTGCTTATATTTTGGGAGCTAAACCATTGATACTCAAAAATGCTGCTTTTAGTGGCTGCGGAAAAGCAGGCGATAAGGATGCTCCTATTGAGTCTTTAGTTGGCGCAATAAAAAATGCTGATTTTTGGATTGAATATAATAATCAATGGATTTTCTACTCTACTACTTATGATAGAATAATTGAAAATCCAAATCATCGCCCAGGTTATTTAAACCTTTGCGGTGCTACTCCAGAATTAATGATTAGAAATATTGGCAAGGTAGACAACGTATTGCTAAATAAATTTATTGTCAAGGCGGAAGAAATCAGCAAAAATGGCAAACATTTTAGAGTAACTACTCCTGCAGGTACAGATGTGGAGTTTGATAATGCACCTAATAGAGAATATTCTACAGCAGATGGTTTTGTAAGAAAAGGCGAAATAAAAATGATGTCAGGACAAATATCTTGGGCACCTGAATTTGATTCTATAAATGGTGTTATTGTAGTTGATGGTACCATCACACCTCCTTTAGGAAGAGTATCAAATCCAATCAAATTCACTATTGATAAAGGATATATAGTAAAAATAGAAGGTGAAGGTTCTGATGCAACAGAATATGCTGCTTGGCTTAAGAGTTTTAGTGACCCACAGATGTATCTTTGTGCGCATATTTCCTATGGCTTTGGTCCAGGTGCAAAGTTATCTGGTGATATTGTCGAAGATGAACGCGTTTGGGGTTCCACTGAATGGGGCTTTGGAAATGTTGGTCCGCAATTAGTTTCCGATATCCCTGGGGGCATACCAGCTTCATCTCATTCAGATGGTATTTGCCTCAACTCTTCAGTATGGATTGATGGTAAGCAATTTTTGGACAAAGGAGTAGTAGTTGGTCCAACAGATGAAATAGTAGCTTTAGCTAGAAATCTTGGTAAGTAATTACATGTCGGAATTTATTATTGAATAACATGGGGCTGTTGCATAGTAATTTATTTAATCGCTAATTCAACAGTACAATTAGCTGCAAAAATAGCTTTAGCAAGAGGTGTTGTTAAATCTGGAAACGCTAATATGCTTATGAAACCATTAATTGAAGTATTATCAGGTACAGACGTATGAGTTGAATATTGCAATGAATTGATTTTTTATTGTAAATAATTAGGAGCAATAATAATTACATAAGAGTCTGTTTAAATTATATATTTTGATAATAATATTATGTACTATGTATAGATGAAAATTTGTGTGTAAATAAAACAAAATTAAATTTTAAATTTATATGAAATAAACAATGGTTGAATTTGAAATTAACATAGATGGCACCTCAAATCATCCATGTGGAAAGCTTGTAGGTCCAACAGATAAAATTGTGAATTAACAAGGGAATTTGGGGAAATAATAGCGATATATCCATGTAATGTAAACGTTAACTTACCAACTAGTTCAAATATTATATTTACATTATATTGTTTATATAAATTAAAAATAAATGGAGGTATTAAAATGCTTGAATATGAATTAGTTAATGCGTGTCTAAAATTACTGAGGGATATGTTCAAACTTCAGCCAGGTGAAAGTATTGCTATAACATGTGATACTGAATCTAGTATGGAAGCAGTAGAAGCAACTGCCCAAGCAGCAGTTATTCTTGGAGCAAAACCATTTGTTGTAAAAATAGCTGCTCCAGCCGGAGGAAAAGCCGGTGACAATGATATGCCTATGGAGGCGCTTATACAAGGAATTAAAGCATGTGACGCATGGATAGAATTTAATACAAAACTTATTTTCTATTCAACAGTATATGACAAAATTGTTGAAGACCCTAACAATAGGCCACGCTATATGAACCAAAATGGAGTTGGTCCGGAAATGTTAGTCAGAAACATAGGCAAGGTAGACAATATACTTTTAAACAAGTTTATAATGGCTATGACTGATTGCACTAAGAAAGCAAAACATATGCGTGTTACATCAGAAAAAGGCATGGATATAGAATTTGATAATGAGCCAGGACGTGAGTTTTTAGCTGCCGATGGTTTTGTTGGAAAGAACGAAATTAAAATGTTCCCAGGTCAAATTGCTTGGGCTCCAAACTTTGAAAGCATCAATGGAAGCATTGTTGTAGATGGTACACTTTCCCCACCATTAGGTGCTGTAAAGAGCCCTGTAAAGTTTATTATTGAAAAAGGTGCAATTGTAAAAATAGAAGGCAGTACAGATGCTACTGAATTTGAAGCATGGTTGAAGGCGTTTAACGATCCTCAAATGTTTAAGGTTGCACATCTTGCTTATGGTTTTGGCCCAAATGCAAAGTTGACGGGCGATATTGTTGAAGACGAACGTGTTTGGGGTTGTACAGAATGGGGCTTTGGTAATGTAGGTGGTATACTGGTTTCAGATATTCCTGGAGAAGCAGGAATTCCGGGTGCAAGCCACTCAGACGGTATCTGTTTGAATTGTAGTGTTTGGCTTGATGGTGTACAGATTATGGACAAAGGTGTTGTTGTAGGTCCTAATCCGGAAATTGTTGCTCTTGCAAGACAACTTGGAAAATAAATGATATTATATAATGCAAATGTTAAACATAATCATTAGTTCTAATGTTTGCATTATATAGGTTTAAATGGGAGATGTGGTTAATATGAATGTTGAGCAAATAATGGGTGACATAGAGAATAGAAGAGATCAGATGGTTGAAGATTTAGTTCAAATGAGTTTAATACCTTCAGTAAACCCAAAATCAAATGGAACTGGAGAATACGAACGCATGATGTGGTTAACAAAGATATTGGACGATTATTCTGTTCATTATAAAATTTATGAAGCTGAAGATGTTAGTGTAAAAGAAAAAAAGCGGTTGAATATTGTGGTAAAGATTGAAGGTACAGATAAAAGTGAAAAAACATTATGGTTTATTTCACATTTAGATACAGTGCCAGCTGGTGATTTGGACCAATGGAATTCTGACCCATTCATACCGTTAGTTAAAGATGGCAAAGTATATGGCAGAGGAGTAGAAGATAACGGGCAAGCCGTGATTTGCACTCTGCACACATGTTTGATAATGTTTGAGAATAATATCAAAGCAAAATGCAATGTAGGCTTTATATTTGCTAGTGATGAAGAGACGGGCAGTGATTATGGGTTAAAAATATTAGTTAACGAAGGCGTATTCCATCTAGGAGATGAAGCAATTGTTCCTGATGCAGGAAGTAAAGATGGATCTTTTGTGGAAATTGCTGAAAAATCTATGGCCTGGGTCAAGTTTACTGTAACTGGAAAGCAAGCTCATGCGTCAATGCCGCATCTTGGAATTAATGCAAGCTCAGTTTCTTGCCATTTTGCCGTAGAATTGGAAGAGGCATTAAGAGATAAATATTCTTATAGTGATAAAGTGTTTGATCCATCTTATTCTACTTTTGAAATAACGCAAAAATATGCAAATGTAGATAGTCCTAACATATTACCTGGAAAAGATGAATTTGTTATTGACATGCGTATATTACCAATATACAAAGTGAATGAAGTAGTATGTGACATCAATGAATTAATTGCAAAATACGAAAGTAAATATAAAGTGAAAATTAATTATCAATTTCTTAATAGAGTGGATGCTTCAGAACCTACTTCTGTTAATTCCCCAATAGTAATTAATTTGGTTAAATCAATTACTGAAAAGGGAATAACTCCTAAAGTTGGTGGGATTGGTGGAGGAACATGCGCATCAATTATAAGAGAAATAGGTTTGCCAGCAGTAGTTTGGTCGACTCTCGATGAATTAGCTCATCAGCCTAATGAATACGTTGTTATTGATAACTTGATTACTGATACTCAAGTGTTTGTTTCTACTGTTTTAAAATATTTATAATTTGTTTTTATGGGGTTATATTATGAAATGCGTTATAAATTTTAAATTAAGTATAATACAGATTTTCTGAATTGCCTGTGTTGATCATATTATTATAGATTTTAAGTAAATTATTTTTTAAAAAAACTGAGAAAAGAGGAGAATTTATATGATAAAATCTAAATACTTAAAAGGGCTATTTACATTATTAATTATTTGTATGGTTTTTGTTGGTTGTGCACCAGGCGACACGATAACTACAGGTAAATCTCCAAAAGAAAAAATAATCCGCATGAGTGTATCAGGTACTCCAAGAGTAGACCCTGCAACAATGAATACTTCTTCAGATTATATAGCAAGTGTAAATTTATATGATACACTTGTATATCCAGCTGCTGATGGTACTATGAAACCAGATTTAGCTGAAAGTTGGAAATATGATAAAGCAAACTTGACTTATACATTTAAACTAAGACAAGATGTAAAGTTTCATAATGGAGCAAAATTAACCGCTAATGATGTAGTATTTTCTATGAATAGAAATTTAACTATTGGTGAAGGAAGTGCATATCTATTTGACGGTATAGTAAAAAAGACGGTTGCTGTAGATGATTATACAGTAAAAATTATTCTTGAAAAACCGTTTGGTCCATTTGTTAGTACCCTTCCTAACTTTGGTATTTTATGTAAAGATGAAGTAATGAAACACATTGATAAGGCCGGATCGTATGGTAAAAACGGAGATTATGGAAAAACATGGTTATTAAATCATGATGCAGGCAGCGGTAAATATGTTCTTGAGGAAGTGAAACAACAAGAGTATATGTTAGCTACTCGTTTTAAAGGATATTGGGGTGGATGGGATAATAAAGATGCTCCAGATACAATTAAGCTTATTGATAATACAGAAGCTTCAACCGTACGTACTCTGATAGGTAATAAAGAATTAGAAATTGCTGATGAGTGGCAGTCAAAAGAGAATGTGACAGCTATGTCAAAGCTTCCTGGAGTAACAATTGGTGAAATTTCTATAGGTATGGTGCAAAACATGATGTATAATAATAAAAAAGCACCAACTGACGATGTAAACTTCCGTAGAGCATTGAACTGTTTATATGACTATAAAATGATAGCGAAAAATATATTTGTAGATTCACCACAAGCTAAGGGTCCAGTTTCAGCAAATACTCCCGGAAGTGACTTGAGCCTTACTCCGTTTACTTATGATATTGTAAAGGCAAAGGAATATTTGAAAAAATCTAAATATGCGAATGAATTAGATAAATATCCTGTTGAATTCCTCATAAATACAGATGTGGCTGACCAATCAAAAATATCTCTTGCGCTTCAGGCTGCAGCTCAACAAGTTGGTATAACAGTAAATATTACTAAAGCACCATGGATTTCACTTCAGCAACAAGTTGCGAGTGTTGACACTACACCGAATATTGTTTGTATGTCTGTTCAGCCTCATTTTTTGGAGGCGGGTTCAATGTTGCAAAGTCGTTATGATTCGAAATCAGTTGGAACTTATGAGCAAACAGAATGGTTAAAAAATGATGAAATTGATTCAATGATAAAAGATGCATTAGCTACTGACGATAATGATGAAAGATATAAAAAATACTTTGCAGTGCAAGAAAAAATAGTAAATGAGATAGTTCCAAGTGGTTGGCTAGTCGATCTTGTATCTAGATATGCTTATCATAGTGATTATGTATATTGGCCTGTTGTGGAATTAGCAAAAGGTGGTGAAATACCACTTTTACCAGTTGGATACGCATTTGATTTCAGCAAATTTAAAGTATATCCTGACAAAAAATAATGACTTAGATAAAAATAAATAATAGTAAATATCTGTATTTTAACCATTTTCTAATAATGTTTGCATTACTAGTATTGCAAACATTATTAGAAAATGGTCATTATCAATATATTATGATAAAAATACAAATACAGTGAGATTTATTAGATATTAATTTAGAAGAAATTTAATTATACTTGATTTTATATATATAAAGCGAATTTTTATTGATTTCAAAATGTTAAGGTAATTCACAGGAGGGTTGGTACATGTTACGCTATTTGATAAAAAGATTGTTTCAAGGGATATTCGTTATTGTAGGTATATCAATTTTTATCTTTATATTATCTCGAGTAGTTCCTGGAGATCCGGCTCGTATGGCTTTGGGTCCGAGTGCTACAGAAAAGTCAGTACAACAATTAAGAAAAGAAATGTATTTGGATAAATCGTTACCAGAACAGTATAAAAATTGGGCAATAGGAGCATTACATGGTGATTTTGGGAAATCCGTTAATACAAAGAGACCTGTAGTTGAGGATGTAAAAGAATTTCTACCAGCTACTATTGAATTGGTTTTGTGCTCTGGATTTTTACTTGTTGTAGTATCCGTAATATTGGGTTTGCTTGCTGCTAGATATAAAGATACGTGGGTTGATGGTACTATCCGATTTATAGCATATATAGGAATAGCAATTCCAGCTTTTGTATTGGCAATTATACTATTGCTGGTATTTGGACTAAAGTGGCAGCTTATTCCTGTGCTTGGAAGATTAAGTCCTGAAATCATTTCACCTCCTAATGTGACTGGATTAATGCTTATTGATAGTTTAATAGCTGGTAATTTTGCAGCTTTTGTCAATGCTTTTCAACATTTATTATTGCCATCAATTGCATTATCACTTGGTGGATTAATGCAGGAAGCAAGACTTCTTCGGGCATCACTGTCAGAAAACACGGGCAAAGAATATATTTCTTCAGCGAAGGGATATGGAATTCCTTTTAATGTTATTATGAGAAAGTATCTTTTAAAGCCTTCTTTTATACCCGTTGTTTCTGTTATGGGATTAGATATCGCCGCGCTCATGGGAAATGCATTTCTTGTAGAAAAAATATTTAATTGGCCAGGTCTTTCGAGATATGGACTAAATGCAATGTTAACAAAAGATTTAAATGCAATTTCAGTGGTTATTTTGATAATTGGTCTTTTGTTTTTGGTTATAAATATTATTGTCGACCTTATTATAGCAGCATTAGATCCTCGCATTAGAGTAGGAGGTAAGTAAGATGAAAGAAGAATTAAAAAATATTTCAAATGCTACAAAAAATTCTTTTTTAAAGGCTTCAACAAGGGAAAATTTACGTATATATTGGTATAAATTTTCTAGAAATAAACTTTCTATTCTAGGGATTGTAATAGTTATACTAACAATTTTAATAGCAATTTTTGCACCTTTAATTATACCATATCCAGATCATGTAAAGGCATTTGTTGATTATGCAAATGCAAGTCAACCTCCAAGTTCAACGTACTTATTTGGTACAGATATTTTTGGACGTGATATATTTTCAAGGACTATCTTTTCGTTTAGGAGCGCTCTTTTGATGTCAATTGTAGTGTTAGCAATATCGGTACCCGTTGGAACTTGTTTAGGTTTATTAGCAGGTTATTATAATGGTACTTGGTTTGAATCTGTAATTATGAGGTTAACAGATATATTTTTAGCTGTTCCACCATTAATACTTGCTTTAGCAATTGCTTCAGTATTAAAGCCAAACTTAACAAGTTCTATGATAGCTGTTACTGTTATGTGGTGGCCATGGTATACAAGATTAGTTGCTGGTATGGCAAAATCGTATTCAAAAGAATATTTTGTTAAAAATGCTGAATTAATAGGTGCTTCAAGGGCGCATATATTATTTCGTGAAATTTTACCAAATTGTATGTCTCCTATATTAACTAAAATGGCTTTAGATGTAGGCTGGGTTATTTTGTTGGGAGCAACATTAAGTTATTGCGGTCTAGGCGTCCGACCTCCTTCCCCTGCATTTGGACAGATGATTTCAGATGGTTCAAAATATATCCCTGATTTATGGTGGATGACTATTTACCCTTCACTTGCAATTGCGTTCATAATTTTAGGATTCAACTTGCTTGGAGATGGCATTTCTGATATGTTTAATAAAGGGAGACAATAATTATGGATAATGTATTATTAGATATAAAAAATTTAGAGGTATGGTATAAGACATACAGAGGATATGCAGAAGTTGTTAATGGAATTGATTTTCATGTTAATAAAGGTGAAAAAGTAGCATTGGTAGGTGAATCAGGATGTGGAAAAACCACAACAATGAAAACAGTTCTGCGAGTAATTGATAAGAGTATTTTTCATATACCTAGAGGAGAAATACTCTTTAGAAATAAAGATATCTTGAAAATGGGAGAAGGTGAATTACAAAAGATAAGAAGAAATGATATTTCTATGATTTCGCAATCACCTGCTGCTGCATTAAATCCTGTGTTTAAAATAGGTCAACAAATTATAGATATAATAAAATACTCAGACCATGCAAGAAAACTTAGTAAAGATGAGATGAGGGATTTGGCCAAAAGCGCGATTAAAAGTGTAATGATTTCAGATCAAGATAGAATCCTTAATTCATATCCACATCAATTAAGTGGAGGTATGAAGCAACGAATATGCATAGCTATGGCATTAGTAGAGCCAAGAGCATTATTAATTGCTGATGAACCAGGAACAGCTTTGGATGTTACTATACAGGACCAGATACACAGGCTCTTAAGTGCTTTAGTAGCAGAAAGGGGAATGTCACTTGTTATGATTACACATTCCCTTGGGGTAGCTCGAGAGCTAGTAGATAGAATATATGTTATGTATGCAGGTAATATTGCAGAAGTTGCTACCACAAAAGAACTATTCAAAAATCCGTTGCATCCATATACGGTTGGACTAATGAGTTGCGCACCAAGGTTATCGGGTGGTGGAATAGCTGAAGGAATATATGGATATGTTCCAAGCTATATAAATCCTGCGCCTGGATGCAGGTTCCGCACACGTTGCCCAAATGCAATAGAAATTTGCAGTAAAAAAAGGCCACCTTTAGTTGAAGTTAATGAAAACCATAAGATTGCATGTTTCAATTTCATTAAAACTTAGTACTTAATTTACTATAATTTTTAAGAAGGGAGTAGTTTATCAGAGAATTTTGATATAAGATGCTGATAAATGCAAAATATGAGTGAGGAAATATTAGTTTTAAAAAATTTAAAAACATATTTTTTAGTGGATAAGCATAAAAAAACCTATGTAAGAGCAGTTGATGATGTTAGTTTTTCTATTAATAAAGGTGAAATTGTTGGACTAGTAGGTGAGTCAGGGTCAGGAAAGAGCACAATAGCATATACAATTATGGGTATGAACAATCCATCTGGTGGTGAAATAATATTTGATGGTGAGAACATAATTGCGCAAAACAATAATAAACGTACGTTTGATTTTAAGAAAAAGGCACAGATAGTATTTCAAGATCCAGGCTCCTCATTAAATCCATATCAGGATGTAAAACAAATACTGAGTTTACCTTTAAAAGTTCATAAAGTTGTAAGCAAAAATAAAATAGATGATAAAATTAGTGAAATATTAGGTATGGTTGGTTTATCAAGCGATTTTATGTATAAATCACCTACTTCAATAGGTGGAGGAGAAAAACAATTAGTTTCTATTGCGAGAGCATTATGTAGCAGCCCAAAATTTATTTTATTAGATGAACCAACTTCTTCATTAGATGTTTCAATACAAGCCAAAATAATAAATATGCTTTTGAAACTTCATAAAGAGCAAGGTCTAACATATTTATTCATAACTCATGACTTAAGCCTTGTAAGAAACATTTCTACAAAGGTTGTTATTATGTACTTAGGGAAAATCTGTGAAATTGCTCAAACTGAAGAATTTTACAGAGCGCCATTGCATCCTTATACGCAAATGCTTCTGTCTTCTATTCCTGTAATTTCAGATGAAGAAGAAGAATTAAAGCCAAAGAAGGTGGTATCAAAAGGGGAAATACCATCTCCTGTAAATATACCAAAGGGTTGTAGTTTTAATACTCGCTGTAACCAAGCAATGGATATTTGCTTTACAGAAGATCCTATTATGCATCAAATTTCAGATTCTCACCAAGTACGATGTCATCTATTTAAATAATGAAATTTCATAAGTGAATGATAATACTGATTTGAAAATAGCCCCAAGAAATATACTCTTTGGCTTTCGCTTCCCCTCCTAATCAAGCTAACCAATCTAAATAAGAGGTATATTTTTGGGGCAATATTTTCATATAATTCTATTAGAAATGATATAATATTTAAGATTATCAAATAATAATGGAGTGATTAGGGTGTATGAATACGAATTAGAAGGTGTTGTTTATTATTATTATTAATAAATATTTTTAAAATTGAAAAAGGTAAATTGTGAGTAATAATATATGACACTTAATCAAGTGACGAGGTTGTTGAAGCAACAGCACAAGCTGATTTTATTCTTAAAATTAAGCTAGTAGTTAAATAAATCATCAATCATGTTTTAAAGGGTAAGTTGTATAATGAAATGACCGAAGAGTAACAAAAAAATAAAGACTCAAGAGAAATACTCTTGTATAATGTTAAGTGACTAAACCAACATATACGGGAGGATTTCACATGAGTCAATTAAATTTTATCACACA
>NZ_JAENWL010000318.1 GCF_016650095.1 Clostridium sp.
AATTACTACACCTATAACCTTACCTTTACCTCCGGTAATGGCAACACCACCAAGAACTACAAGCGTGATTGCTTCCATATCCCAGCCATTAGCAATATTAGATCTAACAGATAAGATTCTACTTGATAATAGTATTGCACTAACTCCGCAAATAAGACCCATCAAAGTAAAATTAATAACTCTAGCTTTTTTAACATGTACTCCAGAAAACCTTGCGGCTTCCATTGAATTTCCAATCGCATATAATTTACGTCCATAAACAGTTTTATGGAGAATAAAAGCAAAGATGATTGCTATGACTATATATAGAATCAAGGAAAAGGGGACTATTGATTCCCCAATAAAACCTTGTCCAAAGAAAGCGAAATTCTCTGGGAAAGTAGTGCATGCATGTTCTGTTAAGATACCTTTTGCAATTCCTCTAAAAATAGATTGTGTTGCAAGTGTAACAGCAATGGATGGCATGTTAAAACCTGTTACCATTAAACCATTAAAAAGCCCACATAGCGTTCCAATTACTAATGCAATTAATATTAGTTCTGGAGAAGATGCTCCGTTTTGGGCAGCTATTCCAACACCATAGGCACTAAGTGCTATTATTGAAGCAACAGATATATCAATATCTCCACACATTATGATAAATATCATAGGCATAGCCATCATTGATTTTTCCATAAATTGGAAAGTTGCATTCATCAAATTAAAACTATCTAAAAAATATGGAGAAGCATTGGAGAAAATAATAAACATAATTATAAACATTATTCCAATGAGAACTTCCCATTTTGTTAAAATATCAATTAGTTTAACAGTTAATGAATCTTTTACGAGTCTATTTTCTGAGACAAGTTGTTGATTTGCCATTTTATGCCCTCCTTTGAGCGAGCAATTGCTTGTGTTTGTGATTATCTGTGGCTGTGTTAATTGTTAAAGCAATTAAAACAACTAGACCTTGAACAAACATTTGCCAAAATGCTGAAAGATAAATTACAGGAAGTGCATTATTTAGTACTCCAAAGAATAGTGCACCAAGTACAACTCCAATAATTCCACCAGCACCACCTGCAAAATTTACGCCACCAAGAACACAAGCCGCTACTGCTTGCATTTCAAAACCAGTTGCCATTTGATTAACTGCAGAGGCATACCTAGCTGTCCAAAGTGCACCTGCTAGACCACATAGAGCACCAGAGATTAAAAAGGTAATCATTCTAATTTTAGATTCATTTACACCTACAAATTTAGCTGCAACTGGATTTCCTCCAATAGCATAAATTTCACGACCTTCTTTTTTGTAATTCATAAAGTAATACATAACAATTATTACTATTAGAGCAATCCAAACTAATATTGAAATTCCAAGAAATTTAGTTCTAGGTAAGGCGATATAGCTTTCTGTCATTTCATAAGAAGTTACCCATGTACCACCGGATAAAACAAAGGTTAATCCTCTGAAAATACTCATTGTACCAAGGGTTGTAATAATTGGTGGTATTTTACCATAAGCTACTAATATGCCATTAATAGAGCCCATTAATAACCCAATACCAATACCTATCAGTAATATAAAAATAGGTGAGAGTCCTGGATAATTTTGGTTAACCATTCCACAGGCCATTCCTGTAAATGCAATTATTGATCCGACTGATAAATCAATACCATTAGATAGAATAACTAAGAATTCACCAATAGATACAATTACTAATATTGATATATCATTAAATATTTCACTAATATTATCTGGTGATAGAAATGAATGTGAACGAATAGTTACTGGTATAAGCATTAGTACTAAAAGAGTTACAAGAGATGCTTCTCTTTTTTCTGTTAGATTTTTAAATAATGTTTTATAATTTATTTGGTTTTTAGTCATTGGAACCTCCGCCAATTGCATATCTCATAATCCTTTCACTAGTAGCTTTCTCTTTATTAAGGATACCAGTGACTACTCCTTCATGCATAACAACAATATTGTCAGCCATTCCTTGTACCTCTGGTAATTCACTAGAAATAATAATTATAGCTTTTCCTACATTTGCCATTTCTGCCATAAATTGATGAACTGCAGCTTTAGTTGCAACATCGATTCCTTTTGTAGGTTCATCAAGAATTAGGAGCTTTGGTTGCATACCAATCCATTTTGCCAAAACAACTTTTTGTTGATTTCCTCCAGATAGAGTTTGTGCATCTACATTATAATTTGCAGCCTTAATTTCTAATTCTTTTCCATATTTATCTACATATTCTTTTTCAAGTTTTTTATTTAGAATAAAACCTTTGGTAGATAATTTAGATAAATTTGGAAGTGCTATATTTCTAGAAATTGATTGTTCTAGAATAAGGCCTTGTCTTTGTCTATCTTCAGGAACGAGAGTAATACCGCTATTAATTGCATCTTGCGGATTTTTTGGATTGAAATCTTTTCCTTCAATCTTCATAGTGCCACTATTTTTTTCATCTATTCCAAATATAGTTCTAACAACCTCTGATCTTCCCGCTCCTACAAGGCCAAAAAATCCTAATATTTCGCCTTCATGAACTTTGAAAGAAACGTCTTTAAAGGCACCCAGTTGTCCAAGATTATTAACTTCTAAGAAAACTTTACCAAAATGAGGATCTCTTTTGGGATACATAGAAGAAATACTACGACCTATCATCATATTAATAATAGTATCTTCACTTGCATCAGCTATTTTTCCATCTCCAATATATTTTCCATCTCTTAGTACTGTATAGGAGTCACAGATTTCAAATATTTCTTCAAACTTATGAGAAATAAAGAGAATTGCTTTTCCTTGGTTTTTAAGATCTGTTACTATTCTAAATAAGTCTTTTACTTCATTGCTTGTAAGTGCGCTTGTCGGTTCATCCATAATTACAAGTTTTGCATTAAATGATAATGCTTTTGCAATTTCAACCATGTGACATTGTGCTACTGATAAATTCTTAACAAGAGTATCTGGATTTATATCAAGTTGCATTTTTTCAAGAAGAACTTTTGTTTTTTCTCTCATTCCTTTCCAGTTAATCTTTTTTGCCTTCCCAATTGTTTCATGATGACCCATATAAATATTTTCAACTACACTTAATTCATCAAACATTGAAGCTTCTTGATGAATTGCAGCTATCCCAGCATTTTGAGCATCTAAAGCATTTTTGAAGTCGATAGGCTTGCCGTCAAAGATGATAGAACCTTTTGTAGGTGTGTATACTCCTGTAATAATTTTAACAAGGGTTGACTTGCCTGCGCCATTTTCACCAATCATTGCATGTACTTCTCCAGAACGTAGATTAAATTCAACTTCATCTAAAGCCTTTATTCCAGGGAAATATTTAGTCAATCCTTTTACACTTAGTAATGTTTGACTGTTTTGCATTATGTGTGCTCCTTTAATTTTGATCGCCCCTCGTATTTTAAGAGGCGATCAAATTTAGTATGATTTTTGCTCTATCTTTTAGAAAATAGCTGCATATTTCTCGATGTTTTCTTTATTAAATACATAAGGAGTACCCATATAAATATTGCCATCTTTAAGAACATTCATGTTACCCATTCTACCAGCAGGAATTACTTCTCCCTCTTGTCCATTAGACTTTCCTTCAATTAATGAAGCTAAAAGATAAGTTGATGTATAACCAAGATCGATTGGATTCCATAGAGCCATTTCTCTACAAGTACCATCTAAGATATAACCTTTCATTTCAGATGGAAGGCCTAATCCTGTTACTTGTACTTTGCCTGTCATTCCTTCATCTTTAATTGCTTGAGCTGTTGCAAGAAGGCCAACTGTAGTAGGGCAGATAATACATTTTAGGTTAGGATATTTTCTCATAAGAGATGTAGCTTCTCTATAGCTCTTATCTGGAGCATCATCACCATAAACAACTTCAACAAGACTCATGTTGCTATATTTAGAATCTTTGATTTCTTCTTTCATCCATTTTATCCAAAGATTTTGGTTTGTAGCTTGAGCTGAAGCAGATAATACTGCAATATCACCTTTGTTATCAGTTAAATCTGCAGCTAATTGAATTTGTTGACGACCAATTAATTCTGCATTACTAGGAAGTAAATCATATGAACGTCCACCAACATTGATACCTGAGTCAAAGGAAATTACCTTAACTCCAGCTTTCATAGCTTTTTTACATACAGGTATTAAAGCATCTGAATCATTAGCACTAATAGCAATACCATCAACATGTTGTGAAATTAGGCTTTCAATAATTTCAATTTGGCCTTCTGCCGTTGCCTGAGTTGGTGCCATGAAAGTGGTTTTAATATTTCCAATTTCAGTAGCAGCTTCTTCAGAGCCATTAAATACAGCATCAAAGAAGCCATTTCCCATACTTTTACAAAGTATAACAATTTCTTTTTGATTATTTGTAGCAGTAGCACCTTTTGATGCCTCATTTTGTCCACTTGCAAAAACTGATAAT
>NZ_JAENWL010000168.1 GCF_016650095.1 Clostridium sp.
GGTATTTGGGAAGTTTCTAATATATTTAGTATGGACCCATAAGTGGAAGTTTCATCTAATTTAGTTACTATTATACTATTATAATTCAAAATTTGATATCCTTCAATAATATATTTGATATCTTTATTTTTAGTTGTAGAACTTAGCACTAAATGAATATTTTTTGTGTCAGCCTTTTCTACAAATGTTCGAAGTTCGGAGATTTGCATTCTATTTTTACTACTTCTTCCTGTGGTATCAATTAATACTACCTCACATTCATTCATGCACTCTATTGCCTTTTCCATATCATTCATGTTGTATACAACTTCAAACGGTATATTCATAATATCAGCATAAGTTTTAAGCTGCTCTACTGCACCGATTCTATATGTATCTACAGTAATTAATCCTACTTTTTTCTTCTCAATTAGAGCTAGCCTTCCTGCGAGTTTTGCAATAGTAGTAGTTTTTCCTACACCGGTTGGCCCAACCAGCACTATTCTACCTTCGAGCTTTGGCGTAGTAACATGAATCATTTCTTTTAATACTAATTTCAGCTTGTCATATTCAGTAAAAGAAGTTTCATTAGATTGTATTTCAACATTTTTAATTTTCATGATTACGTTTTCAATAATTTCACTATCTACATCATTCTCTTCTAATATTTTTTCTATATCACTTTTATGATTATCTGAAATTGTATTAACACTGGTTAATTCTCTAATCATAGTTTTCATTTGCATCATTTCATTCATTAAGTCCTTTGAGTAATTATCACTCGCAGCTTCCTTATTCCCCAAATCATTTCCTGAAGAATGCGCTACAGCATGTCCTGAAAATTTATGTAATATGTTATTTTGTCCCTCAGTATCTTTATGGTTATCTTTAATTGCATTTTCTTGTTCCACAACTTTCTTAATTGCTTTTATACTATTTACTACATTACTATTTTCTTCATTTTGTTCCTGCTCATTTATTTGATTTTCAACTGCTGCAGTTACTTCAATTATCTTATGCGAAAATAATCCTTTTATTCCTGATTTTCTGATTTTTCTTTGACTTATAATTACAGCGTCTGAGCCTAGTTCATATCTTATTCTTGTCATGGCTTCGTTCATGCTACCCACTACATATCGTTTTATAATCATTATAGAGTCACAACTCCTTCAGTTTTAATCTCAACTTCATTTGGTATCTCATTAAGAGAAAGCACGAAAATGCTAGGAAACACCATTTCAATTAGTCGCCTAAAAGCTGGCCTTATCTTTGGAGATACTAGTATAACTGGTTGGTTATTATGAAAGTAAATTGTGTTAATATTAGTCTTAATAGAATTTAATATTTTCCCGGTAGTATCTGGATCTACTGCTGGGAAAGAACCTTGTATTGATTTTTGGATGTTGCTTGAAACAATATTCTCAACTTCAGGCGCAAGAGTCATGATTGTTATACTTCCATTGTCATCAACTAGTCCATTACAAATACTTCTTCCAAGGGAAAAACGCACATACTCTGTTAAAACTTCTATGTCCTTAGTTATTCTAGAATTATCTGCTAAGGACTCGAGTATTGTAACCATATCCTTTATAGCTACTTTTTCTTTAAGGAGACTTTGAAGAACCTTTTGTATTTCACCAATAGTCATAAGATCTGGTATTAATTCCTCAACTACAGTATTATATTTTTCTTTTACTGAATCAATTAGCATCTTTGTTTCTTGTCTACCTAGAAGTTCGAAGGCATGACTCTTAATAGTTTCTGTCAAATGAGTTACCATTACAGTAGTTGGGTCTACCACTGTGAGTCCCTTAATTTCAGCATCTTCTCTTTGATCATTATTTATCCATACTGCAGGAAGTCCAAAGGTTGGTTCAATAGTGTTTATTCCTTGTATATTAATCTCTTCAGAACTTGGGTCAATGCATAGTAACATGCTTGGCATTAAATCACCTTTAATTATGACAGTTCCACGAATCTTAACTACATATTCATTTGTTTTAAGTTGTAAATTATCTTTAATTCTTATTGGCTGAACAACAATTCCCATCTCTAGTGCGCACTGCCTTCTTACTGAGGCAATCCTTTGTAATAAATCCCCCCCTGTAGCTTCGTCTGCGAGTGGTATTAATCCATATCCTATTTCTATTTCCATAGGTTCCACAGAAATCAAGTTCATTACATCTTCAGGTTCTCTATTTTCTGTTTCAAAATTTTCTTGTTCATCATTTTCTATTTTCATAATCTTTTGGTCTTTTTCGTCTTTACTTAAAAAATATGCGCTGGTTGCCGTAGCAACTGCCAGTAAAATAAAAACGAGATGTGGCATGCCTGGAATTGCAGCCAAAACTAATAATACTACAGCTGCTAAGGCAATAACTTTTGGAAATGCAGTAAGTTGCGCAGTTACTTGACTTCCAAGATTTTTATTACTACCAGATCTAGTGACTAGAATACCCGAAGCAGTTGATATTAAAAGCGCCGGTATCTGTCCTACAAGACCATCTCCTACAGTAAGGCGTACATACGTAGTTGCTGCTTCTCCAATCGGCATCCCGAGCATTACTACTCCTATAATTATCCCACCAAAAATATTAATTATGGTAACAATAATGCCCGCTATTGCATCCCCTTTTACAAATTTGGAAGCTCCATCCATAGCTCCATAAAAACTGGCTTCGTCTTGTAGCTTTGTTCTTCTCTCTCTTGCCTGTTCTTCAGTTATAGCACCAGCATTCAAATCAGCATCAATACTCATCTGTTTACCTGGCATAGCATCTAGTGTAAATCTAGCAGAAACTTCTGATACTCTACCAGCACCGGCTGTAATAACTATAAACTGTATAATGATGATTATTAAGAAAATAATTATACCAACTACATAATTACCTCCGACAACAAATTCTCCAAAGGCCTCAATTATATCACCTGCATAAGCTTCTGTAAGAATTAGCCTAGTGGATGAAATATTTAACCCTAATCTTAAAAGTGTTGTAATAAGTAATAGTGTTGGAAAAACTGAAAATTGCAAAACTTCTGTTGTGAACATTGTTAATAGTAAGATTACAACTGCAAGGGTTATGTTAAGTGCAATTATTACATCAAGAAGCTTTGGTGGCAATGGAATAATTATCATTAAAATTATTCCTATTACGCCAAAGGCAACTAAAACATCTAGATTATCTTTTATACTAAATCTTGCTTTTTCAGCCACAAATATCATCCTTTACTATTTTTTCTTTAGCTTGTATACCAATGCTAATATCTCTGCTACAGCTTGATACATATCAGCCGGAATTTCTGAGCCTATATCTAATTCCTTATATATTAGCCTCGCTAGTGGTTTATTTTCAATAATTGGAACATTATTAATACTTGCAATCTCTTTTATTTTTATAGCCACATTATCTGCACCAATAGCTACAACTATTGGGGCCGCCTCTCCTTGCTCATATTTAATAGCAATAGCTAAATGAGTTGGGTTTGTTATGACCACAGTAGCATCAGGTACTTCTTGCATCATTCTACTAGATGCCATTTCTCTTTGCTTTTGTCTGATTTTCGATTTAATCTGTGGGTCTCCTTCTTGTTGCTTATATTCTTCTTTAATTTCCTGTACACTCATTTTTAATTCTTTGTTATGTTTATATTTCTGATATGCAAAATCAATTATAGATATTATCAGCATAATTATAGCTATTTTAAAAAATATATCTATTACTAATTTCCCAAAAACAATTAAAATGGCTTCTATTTTTAAGCTTCCATAATTCATTATTTGTAAATAATTGTTTTTTACAAAATCATAAGCAACAAGTACAATAGTTGATACTATAGCCAAATTCCTAAGTAGATCCACGAGTGACCTTGTAGAAAATATCTTTTTAAATCCACTTATGGGATTAAGTTTTTTAAAATCAGGTTTAAGTGGTTCATTGGTTAATATAAACCCAGATTGCATTAAACTTGCAACTACCCCCATTATCATAATAGGAACCATAAGTGGGAAAATCACAAGTCCTATTCTCATCAATGAAAGGAGAAGCACATTTTTAAAAGTATACTCATTAACACTCAATATTAAATAATTGCTTAAGAAAACACTTACCGTTCTTTTTAAACTGTCTAGTACATACGAACCTAACATAATCATCAAAAGTGTTATAGTTATTAACGTAATAGTAGAAGATAATTCTTTAGACTTAGCTACTTGGCCCTTTTTCTTTGAATCACTTTTCTTTTTAGGAGTAGCATCTTCAGTTTTTTCTCCGCTATCCGCTGAAATAATAATAAGCATTGGTATTACTCTATAAAAAGCTTTTATTACATCTGGCATAGTGTAATAAGAATTTACTATTAAATTTAGAAGAGCTGGCAAGACTAAAGCAAAGCAACTGAGTCCTACTAATATTTTTATTGGCATACCTATAATTATAATATTTAATTGGGGAACTGTTCTTGATACGAGTCCCATACATAAATCTGTTATAAGAATTATCAAAATAATTGGTATTGCTATTTTTAAACCAAGTATGAAAAATTCTATAAATATCTTTACCATCATCATAGCTGTTCCTTGCGCAAGTATAAACTTTCCTATATCAACCACATTAAAAGAATCAATAATAGCTCTTATTAGCATATGGTGACCATCTACAACGAAAAACATTACAATACTTACCCTGTAAAGTAACGTTCCAAGCAAAGTAACGTTATCATTAGATACAGGATCAAATATGCTCATCATAGAAAATCCAACATGAAAATCCATAAGCTGTCCCGCCATTTGTGCTGAAAAAAAACAGAACTTTGTTATGTAACCCAGGGATAATCCAGTTATAACCTCTGCTACGCAAAACATTATAAGGGCTGTATTATTATCAATTAATTTCACATTTCCATAATTAACACCTGGTAATATCAGAAAAGTGAAAATAACACAAAATCCAACTTTAACCAATACGGGAGTGGACTTAGGAAAGAAAATTGGTATAGCCATAAAGAATGCTGATATTCGTAGGAGCACCATTATATATCCTAAATAATAAGCTGTATCAATCAATATAACTCCACCTAACCTCCCATAGTAGCAATAAGTTCAAACATTCTAGTCGTAAAATCAATCATTATGTGAAGCATCCAACTACCCATTAATAAACCCATTAGCGCGGCCGCTAGTAACTTCGGCACAAATGTTAATGTTTGCTCTTGGATTTGAGTAGTAGCCTGAAATATACTTATTAATAGCCCTACTATAGTAGCTGTAAGTAGGATGGGAGCTGCTACCATTATTGCAGTTTGAACAGCATCTTTTACTACGGTTAACACAATATTCTCTGTCATTTAATTCACCTCAACTAAAACTCATGATTAATGATTTTACAAGTAAGTTCCACCCATCAACCATAATAAATAGTAATAATTTAAATGGAAGTGAAATCATGACTGGTGGTAACATCATCATCCCCATAGCCATAAGGATACTACCTGTAACAATATCTATTATAATGAAAGGTAAAAACAGCAAAAATCCCATTTCAAAAGCTCGTCTTAGTTCACTTATCATAAAGGACGGCACCACCGCATATAGGGGTACTTCATCATAGGTAAGTTTAGGCTTTCCATTTGTCAGTATTTCCTTGCCGTTTGCATCAACTTGATTTTTAACTGTATCTTCTAAATTCCCAACTTCTAAAAAAAGTTTTAAATCCTTTGCTCTAGTCTGTTTTAACATAAAATCCCTCATAGGCTTTGAACCTTTATCAATGGCAACCTTTTGGGTTATGGTATTATTCAAATATGGAGTTAAAGCTTCATTATTTACTATTGTAAAGGTAGGTGCCATTGTGAAGAATGTTAAAAACAGCGCAAGTCCGACTAGAACCTCTCTTGGTATTGCCGTTTGAACACCTATAGCACTTTTAAATAATGATAATACTACAATTATTCTTACAAAACTCGTAGACATTATTATAAATGAAGGCAATAGAGTAAGTACTGTAAGCATCATTAATAGCTTAATATTATCAACATACTCAGTTGGAGTATTTGCATTATCAACAGAAATATTAATTTTAGGTATTGGTAGTGAATTCGTTGCCGCTTGTACAACTTTTATGTTAACAATACTCATCATCGCAATGCTCATTATTACCATTGCTAAAGCAAAAATAAACAAGTTTTTATTTTTTCTTTTCATCTTTTACACCCTTTTTAAAAATATGTTTTTTGAATAATTCCTTCATGTCTTTATATTGAGGTAGGTCTTTATTATTTTCAATACTAATAATTTCTTCCTTTGGCAATTCAAATAAAATATTAATTTCCTTTGAACTAGAAGATATAGCATATGCTTTTTCACCAATTTTCACAACTACAATGCTATTCTCCTTAGATAGTGCAACTCTATCTATTATTTTCATATATTTTCCATTTTGCAATTTTTGAAGTTTCTCACCACCATATTTTAAAGATAAATTTAATAAAATCAATATGAAAGGTAAAAACAATAAAATTTTAATAATTAGTATCCAAAACTGTCCATCCATTATTTCCCACCTACTGTACCAATATAGAATTAAAATATATATGGCTTATTTTTCCTTTTGTTAAAATTGGATTTACCTTAGCTATTAGTTCATTCTTTATAACATCAATACCTGTATCACTAAAGTCAGTTGTTTTCTTTAACCTAAGAGTTGCAATGACTACATCCCTAATAATTGGCTTTTTAGTTACAAGTTCTTCCGTTAGTTTTTTATTATCTTCATATCCAATGAAAATATCGGCCTTTAAATAGCGCCTTCCCTCGTCGTCTGTCAGATTTATTAAGAATTCGTCTAAAGAATAAGTTACCTCAATAATTTCTGCGACTTTAGGCGTATTAGTCGTGGCAGCGGCCCCTTTGTTACCAAAGAAATACATACCTGCAAAAGCTGCACCGCCAATTAAAACTAATACTAATAAAACTATAATGACTATTTTAGCTGTATTTCTTTTTTTAGGTTTATCACTCATTTTTGGGCGGCCTCCTTTTCAATTGCAACAATTAAAATATTAACTCTTCTATTTAAAGCTCTGTTTGCTTCGCTAGTATTAGGTATAATAGGTTGGTATTCACCACAAGCAACAGATGTAAATCGCTTAGGTTGGGTTTGCCCCTTAATGTTTACAAAATATTCAAGTACATTCAATGCTCTAGCAGAAGATAATTGCCAATTATTTTTATATTCATAATTACTAATAGGCATATTGTCTGTATGTCCCTCTATTACAATATTATTTGGAAGTGTAGATATTAGAGCATTTATTGTATTCAATACTGGTTTACTCTTATCTATAATTTCTGCTTTTCCACTTTGGAATAAAATATTTGCCTTAAGTTGAAGAATAACCCCCCTTCTATCTGATTTTATATCTACTGTAGCCTCAAGTTTATTCTTATTTATGAAACTTTGAACCTTCTCGTACACATCTTCCATATCCTTACTAGGTATTGTAGTTGGCACAGGTTCCCCCACGAGTGGTACTTCTCCATTTTTTATATTGAAATCTAAAACAGTCTTTCCA
>NZ_JAENWL010000421.1 GCF_016650095.1 Clostridium sp.
ATTCCTCTGAAAATGGAGGAGATCTGATAGATTTTGTGGAAGATTTTGATGATGATACATGGAGTATCCATTTGCAATCTCTAAGAATTCCATTAGGGACATCGGCCTCACTTACAAAGCGACCAGGGTATTTACGGTTATACGGTGGTGAGTCCATGTCTTCCTTTCATCATCAAAGTTTATTGGCTCATAGACAACAACATTTTCATTTTAATGCAAATACAGTAATAGAATTTAATCCAATTACATATCAACAAATGGCAGGTCTGATTTATTATTATGATAATATCAGCTATTATTATTTGCATGTAACTTATGATGAGGAACAAGGAAAGATTCTAAATTTAATTTCGTCAGTTTTAGGAAATACGACTTATCCAATTGGACATGGGATTCCAATAGGTAACGAATCATCAATTGAATTAAGACTTATCTGTCATATGGAACAAGCACAGTTTTCATATTCACTAGATGGAAAACACTTTACTGATGTAGGACCTGTTTTGGACGCTACTGTTTTATCAGATGATTATTATGTGAAAAAAGGTCATTGTAGATTTACCGGAGCTTTCATTGGCATCTGTTGTCAAGACCTATCTGGACAGCAAAAATATGCAGATTTTGATTATTTAAAATATAAAGAATTAGAAAAATGAGACAAGTATAAAAGTAAGTTTCTATATCTTTTAAAAGCTACCACATTAATGAGTGGTAGCTTTTCTAATTAGAGCTATTGACACATTATTCTAAGGTGCTACAATTATACTTATATGAGGTAAAATGTGCTTTATTTCACTAAAGATGGTAAAACGCTTGCTTATCATAAAATGCTAAATTAGATTGGTTATAAAGAAAAATAAATTATAAAAAAAGTTTAAATAACTTTAGTGAGGTGAACATATGTCTAATATTATTTTAATTATATCTAAGATAGTACCTGTTATACTTCTCATTGCCTTAGGGAATTTTTTTCAACATATTAAATTTTTTAAGGAAAGCACAATTGATGATTTAAAAAAAATCATAGTGAATATTTCCCTACCAGCACTACTATTTACAGCATTTGTAGAAATTAAATTTCAATCAAAGTATTTATTTATTGTGGTAATAGTGTTTGGGGTTTGTTTATTAATGCTTTTTGTAGGAGTACTATTAAAAAGATTGCTTAAGGTTGAAAATAAATATTTTCCTTCTGTTTTTTCGGGTTTTGAAACTGGTATGATGGGCTATTCAATATTTGTTGCAATATATGGTTCTGCAAGCATGTACAAGCTTGCAGTAGTTGATCTAGGTCAGGTAGTATTTGTATTTTTTATTTTAGTTACTTACCTCGGAAGATTAAATGGTGACAATTCAAATTTTAAAGAACTTGTAATATCATTTATTAAATCCCCAATTATTATTTCGATTTTTCTAGGAATATTTTTAGGGAGCGTTGGTGTAATAGGACTGATCAGCAAGTTTTCAATTTTAAATGGATTTTACGAAACTATAAAATTGATTTCTAGTCTTACAGTACCTATTATTTGTATAGTAATAGGATATGAACTTCATGTCAGCAAAAATAGTTTTGGGCTGCCATTACTGACAGCCTTAATAAGAATTATAATTCAAGTAACGATAGCTTTTTTTATTAATACTTTCTTAATAGTTGGATTTTTGCATCTTGATAAGATTTTTGTAATAGCAGTATATACGATGTTTATACTGCCACCACCATTTGTTATTCCAATTTTCATGAAAAAATGTGATTATAATGATAAGCAGTTTATGATAAATACTATATCAATAAATATTATTTTGTCGTTAATTGCATATCTTATAATTATAGTATTATTATAGCAAATTCAATAAAAGTTCTTCAAATCATATTTTTAGTTAATCATCTGTGGATAGAGCTATTTTAATAAGTCAACGAGTTTCTCGTCTAACGGAGCGGGTTGCTTTTTAAAATCTGTTCTACTTCTTCATACCCTAGCGGGTATGCAAAATTGTAACGTGCAGGAAGCGCAAAAACATAGTTGTTATTTCGTCCAAGCTCACTTGGTCCGATAGGTGCTGCACTAACAGACAATTTTTCTTGTTTGATTAATTCCCATTGAGGAACTGTGAATACCATAATGGGTATATCCTGTCGTGGTTTTACAGAAGTCCATTTAGGATGTCTGATAGAATATGTCAGACCTGTTTCAACAATATTACCAGATTTTATATCTGAGCCCGTCCATTTACCAGTGATAATTGAATAACCTTTCCAACTCTTAGGTAATGAGAAATTAAAACCATATTCGGTATTTTTGTACACAATTAAGTTTGCATCAACAGGTGATGATGAGGTAGAATTACTTGTGTCATTGCTCTGCTGATTGGTATTAGTGTTGCTGGTTTGATTCTTACCATTGTCCACTTGTTTGAGTGGAATGTTCGTTGAACACCCTACGATAAGTGTCAAGGAAAGAACTGCAATAGTACATTTTATGGTTGTTTTTTCAAATGAAAAATTCATCCTAATCCTCCTCAAAATATATCATAACTATAGATTACATTTGAAGGAGTATGCAGTTGGTTTTATTTCGCTATACATAATTCAACATTCATTGATAAAGAAGTATAATAGTATGGTTTCTTGGATACTTGTTTTAATTGTTCATATACTAACTGGATTTGCTATTTTCATAGGTAGATTTAATAGATG
>NZ_JAENWL010000382.1 GCF_016650095.1 Clostridium sp.
ATTTACACTAACATATTTTTCTCTAATTGCACGACTTATAGTAGATTCATGCATTTCTAAATGATTAGCAATTTTCTTAAGTGTCATTGGTTTTAGGTATTCTTCACCACTATCGAAATATTCCTTTTGAACTACCAAAATCTCTTCCAAAACTCTATACACAGTATTCTTTCTTTGTTCAATACTTTTGATAAGAAACATTGCACTATTGAGCTTTTCTTTCACGTATTCTACGGCTTCTATGTCTTTGTCATTTTGAATTATTTCCTTATACAAACTATTTATATTCAGTTTAGGTAGTACATCTTCATTCATAGAAATAAAATATTGATCATCAATCTTATTAATGTATGCATCAGGCACAATATATTTAACAGTCTCACCAGTATAAAATCCTCTAGATGGCTTAGGCTCTAATTTTTTTATTATATCACAATATTTTTGGACCTCAGAAATCGTAACTTTTAGTTCTTTAGCTATAACATTATATTTATTTTCTGCTAATAACTCCAAATAATTATTTATTATTTTATATATATTTTCTTCATTTATACCAAGGCTAATCAATTGAATTTCTAAACATTCTTTCAGATTCCTTGCTCCAATTCCTTCTGGCTCTAAAGATTGAAAAATTTTAAGTGCAATTTCCGCATTTTCATTTGATATTGCAAGTTCCTTGCATATATCCGATAAGTTTACAGCTAAGTATCCTTTACTATCTAAGTTCTCAACCATGTATTTACATATATCTAAAATTTCACGTTTTTCAGTTAATACGCCTATTTGCTCCACAAGATAATCTTTAAGAGATTTTTCCTGCGCAATATAATAAAAAGGAGAAACTTCTTCATTTTCCGTCTTTGTAGCATAATTTTTTATCTTGTAATCATCTTTCCCAAGGTATTTAATTATTTCTTTATAATCATTTACATCATTGTTATTACTTTTATTATTTCGCAAATCTTTTTCCTCAAGAACTGGATTCTCCTGCATCTCTTTATTCACATATTGCCCCAGCTCATATGCGGACATTTGAAGAAGTTTAACAGACATCTGCATTTCTTGTGTCATTATTAATTTTTGTTCTTGAATCAAATTGAGACCAAAATTAATATTCATTTTATCTATCACCTCATCTATGGCGCATTTAAAGAAATAACAACTTTGAACTTTAATATCTTTTGCTTGTTATTTATTTTCATACACATTTCCATTATAATTATTATAGCATAGCGCAGGATATAAATATAGATTATGCATTAAGCGAATTCAAATAAAAAATCTCTGCATACTCTCCTGCCATAGCAGAAAATATATGCTGAGATTCTTTATTTTTAAAATATTATCTTGATCCTTTATCATATGGCTTGCCACTTGCTAGAGGTCCTGTCGTTTTTCCAACGAATCCTGCTAGTGCAAGCATTGTGAGTACATATGGAATAACATCATATACTTCCGTAGGTAAATTCCAACTAAGTCCTTGCGCAAAAATATTAAATGCTGAACCAAAAGCAAATAATAAACACGCTCCGAAGGCTCCAAAAGGGTTCCAATTACCAAAAATAACAGCAGCTAAGGCAATAAATCCACGACCTGCAACCATTCCTTCTCTGTAAAGCGGAGTTATTCCAAGGGATAATGCCGCTCCACCAAGTCCCGCAAGCATTCCTGATAAAATAACACATAAATATCTTATTTTATAAACATTTATTCCTAAAGTGTCAGCAGCCTTTGGATGTTCTCCTACGGCTCTAATTCGAAGTCCTAAAGGTGTTTTATATAGCACATAGTTTGACACCAATACTAATATAATTGCCAATATAACAAACCAGTTTAACTGGCCTATGAATTTGCCTACTATTGGTATGTTTTTAATCCAATCTGGTATATTATAGGAAAGCCCTGTTACTATATCTGTTTGACCACCTTTACCATCAAATAGCTTAAATATTAAAAAGCTAGCAAGGGCCGTAGCAAAAAGATTTATGGCTGTACCTGAGATTACTTGATCTGCGCGCAAATGTATGCTGAGAACTGCATGTATTAAACCCAAAACCCCACCAGCTACCACGCCAAAAAGTATCCCTATTACTGGGCTTCCAGTGACATAACTTCCCCATATACTAAAGAAAGCACCTATTACCATCATACCTTCCAGACCTATATTAACTACACCAGATTTTTCAGAAAATATACCACCCAGTGCAGCAAAAATTAGAGGTGTTGCTATTCTTAAAGTTTGCCCAAGCAAATTTATTAAAATAACACTACTCATTTGTAATCGCCCCCTTATTTTTCTTTTCCGAGAAGTATTTAACAATATAATCTGTAGCAACAAATATAATAATTATAGCTTGGATTAAATAAACTATGTCTTTTGGTATTCCATTTAATTGAAGAGTTCTAGCACTACTATTTAAGGTTCCGAATAATAGCGCTGAGGCTATACAACCAATAGGATTGCTCTTAGCAAGCAGTGCAACCGCAATTCCATCAAACCCATAAGATGGAAGTGCCATAAAGTTTTTCACATTGTGAAGAACACCTGAAACCTGTGTGGCCCCACCAATTCCTGCTATTCCACCAGAAATCACCATTGCAAGTACAGTGTTTCTTGCTACATTTATTCCACCATATTCTGCAGCATGAGGATTTATACCAACTGCTCTTATTTCGTACCCAACAGTAGTTTTCCATAATAACCAAAATATAAATATAGCTACTGCTATAGCAAGAAATATACTAATATTCGCTCCACTACCAGAAACAAACCTAGGAAGTTGTGCACTCTCTTGTATAATTGCAGTACCTGATTTACCTTCCACTCCAAAGCTAGTTCTTAATATAAAGAAGTTAGCCACTGCCATGGCTATATAATTCATCATAATTGTATTAATAACTTCATGAGTACCTACTTTAGCCTTTAAATACCCTGGGATAGCTCCCCATAGCCCACCGGTTACAAAACCTGCAAAAATCATTAAAACTATATGAATTACTGGATTGAGTCCTGGGATAGTTCCTATAAAAGCCGCTCCTAGCATTCCAAGTATAAATTGACCAGCAACACCAATATTAAATAATCCACATTTAAATGCTACAGCATTGGCAACTCCTGTAAATATTAATGGTGTAACTTCTGAAATAGTAACAAATGTTACTCTCGGATTTCCAAACCCGCCTTTATATATAAGTCCAAATAAATCACCTAGAGCTGAAAAATACTGCAATATAGAATATCCTTTTGCCCACATTACAAAGAACACAGCCACAAATATGGAAACGATTATAGCAAAGAAAGGATATACAAGGGGTTTAAGGGCCCTCATTAATATACTCATAAATTTAATATCTTTGTTTTTAACTTTATCCATTTTCTTTAACTCCTTCCGGTGTTTCATTAAGAGTACCACCAGCCATAAGTATACCGAGTTTTATCTCTGTGGCGTCTTCTCGCTTTAGTGTATCTAATACTTTACCATCATACATTACAGCTATTCTATCAGATAATGATAGTATTTCATCAAGCTCTAAGGATACC
>NZ_JAENWL010000195.1 GCF_016650095.1 Clostridium sp.
TAATATTTACTACTGGGTTATCTACATCAGACGCATCTATAGATACAGTTGCACCTAATTTATCAAATTCAGTTTTTGCATTTTTAAATAATTTGTCTGTGGTTACAGATAAATCGAGACCTGCTACATTTTCTATATATGTAGCTACATCGATATTATCGACAAGTCCTGTTATTTTTTCAATTCCTTCAGGAGCATAACAGTATAACCCAACATCGCCAGCTGTATGATTGTTACTTGTCCAAGCAATACCAACGATCTTATTTATAACCGATTTTAGGTTGCCAGCTTGGATTTCTGTGATTTGTTCTTTTGTTAAATTTTCTATATTAAAATATTTTTTTACTGAGGATTTTATAGTATCTTCATCTTTGTCTTTAAGATCTGTTCCTATTGAGACACTAGATGCTTTAGCATTAACTAGTTTCATAACTGTATCTTCAAAAGTAACTGAGGAATAATTTTTACCAATATCCTCACCAAGACCCACCATACCAAGAGTACCACCACCAGTACCATGATCAGAAGCGGATATTACAACAGTATTTCCGTCTTTTTTTGCAAAGTCTAAAGCTACTTTCACTGCTTTATCATAAGCTACTATTTCACTAACAATTTCAGTAGGGTCGTTAGCATGTCCAGCCCAGTCTATTTGACTTCCCTCAACCATTAAAAAGAATCCATCTTCATCTTTTGATAAAGTGTCTATAGCTTTATTTGTCATTTCTTCTAAAGTTGGTTCTTCAGGGGTTAATCTTTCTCTATCTATATCAGGAGACATTGCTTGCGGTGCAAACATACCCCATAATTTAGAAGCTTTTGTTGAATTTAGTTCGCTCTTATTGGTTACATAATCGTAACCCATATTTGCTAGTTCTTTTCTTAAGTCAATGCCATCCTTTCTATATTGAGTTTTGCCATCTGCTGACAGAGCATCTGAACTTAATAGGCTATCACCACCACCTAATACTACATCAAAATCTCCATAAACCATTTGTTTCATAATAGCATTATACTGACTTCTTTGTGCAACGTGAGATGCATAATCAGCTGGAGTAGCGTGCGGAGCTTCACATGTAACTACCATGCCAGTTGCTTTACCAGATTCTCTTGCGGCCTCGAGTAAAGTTGCTTTTGGTATGTTTCCATCTTTAGTGCTTAAAGTTCCAACATGTTTGTCCTCAGATTTGAAACCAGTAGAATAAGCAGTTCCACCTGGGGCTGAGTCTGTAATCGGACCATCTTGCCAATATGTTTGTACTAGACCAGTTAGTATGGAATCCATAGTTAAAGTATCATTTCCTGCAATGCCATCTTTCTTTAGATCATAATATAATCTCGCTAGGGTAACTGATTCAACACTACATCCATCAGGTATCATCATTATTACATTTTTAGCTTTTTTCGCTTGGGTTACCTGTTGAGCATAAGCAGTGGTTGAAAAAACTTGTATTGGTTTAAATAGACCTCCTGAAAACTGACCAGCAATTAATGCTGCACTTATTAGTGCAACAATCTTCTTTTTAGATCTTAGCATAAGTAATTCCCCCTAATTATATTTTATGTTTATGTCTATATTTAAATTGTAACAATTGGAAATTATGTATAAGTTATAATCATATTAAGTTTAGGTTAAAATGGTAAAATATTCTTTGAACTAAAATATTAACACAGTATTTATATTGAAGGCATTATTAATAGACTCCAAGTATAATTTCGGAGTCTTAATTTTTGTGGTAAGTAATAAAGTCAATGTAAATTTACCCGAAATCCATGCATTGCTAAAAAAGAATTTCAAATTTACTTCTTAAAAGTGTGAAAGTGGTATATAATAAATAATACGAACTTATGTTCTGGTATGAGCAAATTAATATTAGTAAAAGGAAGATGATTTATGCTATGAGTAAATTAATATTTCATATAGATGCCAATAGTGCTTATCTATCCTGGGAAGCTGCATATAGACTTCAAAAGGGAGAGCCATTAGACCTACGATTGGTGCCATCTGTAATAGGTGGAGATGAAGAAAGCAGACATGGAATTGTATTAACTAAATCAATACCTGCTAAAAAGTTTAACATTCATACAGGAGAAACGCTTTATAATGCTAGAGCGAAATGTCCCAATATAGTAATAGTACCTCCGAGGTATTGGCTTTATATGAAATGTAGCTCAGCCATGCATCAAATATTTCAGGAATATACACCACAAATTCAAAGATTTAGTGTAGACGAAAGCTTTCTAGACTTTTCTAACATGGAGCATTTGTACCCCAATTATATGGAGCTCGCTGAAACTATAAAAGAGAGGGTAAAGAATGAACTTGGATTTACAGTAAATATAGGAATATCAAATAATAAGTTGCTAGCAAAAGTAGCTTCAGATTTTACGAAACCGGATAGAATACACACTTTATTTCCACATGAAATAAAACAAAAGATGTGGCCACTACCTATTGAAGACTTGTTCATGGTAGGTAGAGCTACAGCACCAAAATTACACAATTTAAATATCAATACTATTGGCGACTTGGCAAATTATGATTTAGAAATTTTAAAATATCAATTAAAGAGTTATGGACAATTAATTTGGAATTATGCCAATGGGATAGAGCTCTCAGAAGTTAGAAAAAGTAATTATATTGAAATGAAAGGGATAGGAAATTCAACTACTATAAGTTTTGATGTTGAAGATAAAGATACTGCGCATAGAGTATTGTTATCTTTGTGCGAAACAGTATGTATGCGTTTGAGGAATTCTCAGAACTGCTGCACTGTAGTATCGGTAAGTATAAGAGGAAGTGACTTAATCTCATATTCGCGTCAAAAGAAATTAGTAGTAGCTACTGACTCTACTCGTAAAATATATGAAGTAGTAAGCTATCTATTTGATAATGTGTGGAAGGGCAATCCAATAAGACATTTAGGGGTCCAAATAACTGATTTTTGTAATAATGATTTTTTTCAATGCTCTTTATTGGATAATTTTAATTATGAAAAAGATAGTAAGCTAAATAAAGTAGTTGATGAAATTAGGTTAAAATATGGTCATAAAGCCATTAGTAAATCTTGCTTTCTTCATTCAGGCCTAAGTGCTATGTGTGGGGGAATAGGAGAAGAAGACTACTTGTTAATGAGTTCGGTGTTGTAAGGGAGGCTGAAAAATCCTTACATCTATATAAATTAGAAATATGATAAAAATATTAATCTATTTCCTTAGTAATATAATTCAATATATATTAACCCATTAAAAATAACAATACTGCACTAAGGGGGAACCTGTGCAGTATTGTTTTCATTAGTTATTTATTATTTATAAAACAAAATGGATGGGTATTTAAATTATAGACTATTCTGTAAATTCTATTCACTTTATTTGGTGAAATTTAAAGAAATTTACTATTAATTAAAAATTATTTATGGTATCACCAAATTTTAATAATATTACTAAAATAGGTTTCTTTAAATAAAACAGTTATAATATAGTTAGGTATAATAGAGTGTATATAAATAGGGATAGAAAATAGATATAATAGTTCTATTTTAGATATTTAAATAAGGGGAGCGATTTTATTGATTTCTTATATTAATAATAAAGTACAAACATTTGACACCATCGATAAAGCATTTTCTGCATCATCAAATAATAAAGAAACAGTTTGGATTAATATTAATAATCCAAGTGAGAATGATTTTGAGTTTTTGAAAAATAAATTTAATTTTCATACTCTCACTATCGAAGACTGTATGCATAAGACTAAGAGGTGTAAAATAAACGATTATAAGGATTATCATTTTTTAATTATAGTCACATCGGATAGTCATGCAAATAATGCATTTTCTTATAGTAACGTATATATATATATTAGCTCAAAGTATATTATAACAATACATTATGGCGAAAATAAATCAGTAAAAAAGATTATGAATGACATAGACAATGGGTTAAAAATTGTTTCTAATGGAAGTGATTTTGTTTTGTATCATATTCTTGATGAGGCAATAGACCAATTGTTTGTTGTAACAGATAAAATTGAAGAAAAAATTAGTGTTTTAGAAGAAGAATCGATGAATAACCCTGTTCAAAGCACACTTAACAATATTATGAGAGTAAAAAAAAGCGTTATTAAACTCCGAAGAGTTATTTCTCCTTTGCGTGAAGTGTTAAATACTCTTTTGAGGCATGACGATATTATAACTGAAAAATATAGAATATATTTCTCTGATATATATGACCATGTACTTCGCATATATGATCTAATTGAATCTGACCATGAAATGGTTACATCTTGTTTAGAGCTTTATTCGTCGCAATTATCTAATTCCATGAATAAAATTATGAAGATTTTAACTATAATCACTACTATTATGATGCCACTCACAATCATAACGGGAATTTATGGCATGAATTTTGTGAATATGCCTGAATTACATGCTAAATACAGTTATTTTATTGTTTTATTTTTAATGGTTTTTAGTTCTATTTGCGAAATTTTATATTTTAGGAAGAAAAATTGGTTGTAGTATATAATTACCTAGTATATAAGGACTAAACAAAAGAACACCATTAATGATGTTCTAACTCATATATTCGTGTATCATCCTCAATATAGTCTTGTACATATTTCTTAATTATCATTCCACTTGTTACAAATCTAAAACAATTTTTATCATTTACGGATTGAGAATAAATAAAACAATGATCTGGAAAATTTATTTGTTTTATTATCTCTTTCCAATGGTATCCATCAAAATTATCTACCATAAGACCGTTATTATCAGCAATGATATACTCAAATATATAATATTCTTCTTCAGATTCGGTTTTATAATATCTTATTATATGTGTACTTTTAGTGCTATTCGTATCTAATGGACTAATAGTAATAACCTTGGTCCAATCGAGTTTATCTTTATTAGTATCAAATATTTCATCATCATCAATTAACATAATATCACCCCTATTCAATGTTATTCCTCATTAAAGGGTTTTATTACCTTATTTTAAAATCTAGTATACCTCTCGTCGTACAATAGGAAAAGAGAGAATCGTCATTCCTGACAATTCTCTCTTTATCTTTCTTCATTCGTTAGTAAGTGATTTATCTTCTAATTTCTTTTTTTGATTTGTATCGACATCGTTAATATCACTAGTCATGTTGGATAGATTATACATAATAGCCATCTCAGTGTCTGAAACGCCACTACTGCCTTTATTAGCATCTAATTCATTAATTGAGTTTTTGGCTTTTCCTAATTTGTTCTTACTCATTAGTATTCTCCCTTCGAATACAGAAACTACACTGCGTATATACAGTGCATTATATAGTTTATCCAGTTAGCTATAAAATATAACTGGAAAAGGGTTTACAAATCGATTGTTAATTTACCCATACTAATGAACCTCTAGGCATATTTTCATAATACCATTTTGCCATATCCAGTGGCATCCGAATACATCCGTGGGAAACTCTTTTTCCTAGCGTTCCATCGATGACAACTTTTCCAGAAGAATCTAAAATTGTTGAATGTAGCAAATAATTTCCACTATAAGCGGTCCAATATTTCACTAATGCTCCACCGTCTGTAGTAAATGAATAGCCTTTATTTTGAAGTGCGAATAGGCCTCTCTTTGAAGGAGTAATATTGTTACCAGTTGCACAGGAATATGTTTTTAATAAAGTCCAGTGGGTTGCTCCTCCGGTAAAGATACTAACTCTTTGCCTATTTAAATCCACCCAAGTGAAGTATTTTGTATTGCTTACGAAAGTGCTCGTGATATTCACATAGGTCTCAAGTTGCTTTTTATCCAAGTATTTTGTATTAGTAGCTGGATTTGCAGCTATGGAAACCTTGTTACTAGCCACCCACACCTCAGAACCATTGGGGTTTTTAATTAAAAAAGAATTATTAGATTGATCTCTTATTTCTACTTTTAGACCAGTATACTTTCCGTATACTGGATTCGGCTGTACTAAACTATTAAAAACAATTTTTGTGGTTACTCCAGAAGCTACTCCAGTCCAGTTACTGTATAATATTTTTGTCTCATCATTTCTGTATGAACGAATTTTATAGTAATATTTTTTTCCTGTTGTTAAACCTGAATTTATATAATATAGTGATGTCGTTCTTGTTAATAGGGTATATGGTCCATTAATTGAAGTAGATTTATATATTTCGTATCCATTTGCTCCAAGTACGCTTACCCAGGTAAGTTTAATACTAGTAAAACTTGCGATAGTCGCTTTTAAATTTTGGGGTGTAGGTGGTGCAGCGACAAGTGTCCATTTTGCGTATAGTGTTGTATTTGTAGTCACCTTATCTTCTATAAAATTCCATGTGTTTAAATAGTTAGCCTCTTTATACCAACCAACAAATTTATAACCAGGCATTGTTGGTGCAGTAGGTGTTGTTATTGTACTATCATATTCGACAAGTTTACGAATTACGCCGCTTCCGCCTTGACTATTAAATGTAGCTGTATATCTTTCTATTTTCCACTTTGCGAATAGTGTTATGTCGCCAGTTATGTCCGTATTTGTAAAATCAAACTGGTTTTCAAAGGTGGTATTGTCAGTATACCAACCTTCAAATACATAGCCTGTCCTACTTAAATCTGACGGTGGAGCAGCATTAGCATTGTATTCAACTGACATATTTGCTATTTCTAAGCCACCGTTCGAATTGAAGATTACAGTATAAGTATTAGTGGCCTTATCTGATAATGTATCATTTGACGGTGTTGAATAGGATGCTGCATTTGCGATTACATTAATATTCAAAAATAGGAACAATAATGATAGCGTGATGAATAAA
>NZ_JAENWL010000030.1 GCF_016650095.1 Clostridium sp.
ATTATAAGAATACTGATTTTCATCAAAAAATGCAGTTTAAGATTATTCCCTAAAAAACTCGATTAATTATGCTATTACTCATCTTTTATCACTATAATCCAACTAAATTAAAGCACAAGAAAACCCTCAACTAAAATTAATTAGTTGAGGGTTCTTCTAAGAGTTCTTCAAACCATTTAATATTTACTAAATGATGAGAAAGTGAATTTTCCAACATTTTTTTAAAATAAGTAGGCATAGTTTCATTATGTTCAAGAGATTGTTCTAATAAAGAAATTTTCTTTTTAGTTTGTTCGATTTGTATTTCTATTAATTTTGTTAGCTCCTCGCTTTTATATTCATTAGCAAATAGCATTGATACATAAAAAGATAAGTTTACATAATCTGTCTTAGATCCATACTTATACATCAATTTTTCAAATTCTTTATCCCCTAGTTCAGTGATAATATAATTACGCGTCTCTCTAGTATTGTCTAATTGGTCAATTTTTTCAATATATTGTTTTTCTTCCAATTGTTGAAGATTATAATAGAATGACCCTTTAGTGAAATTTACTATATATTTATAGTGTAGCTCTTCCATTAAGGCTAATAATTCGTATCCGTAGGAACCTGGGTTTTGTTTTAACAAACCTAAAATTAGTAATGGTATCAAAAAAAAACACCTTCTTTATTTCTTCATCAAAATTGTGCTGATAGTTATTCCGTAATTATAAAGTTTAACCATTCTTGATTTGTATGAATTGAGATTCGAATTCATCATATGATATTTTTCCTAACGCAAAATCCATACTTTTTATATATATTTTTTCTGATTTTGTATGTGCTCGAACATTATTAATATTTATCAACTCATTTTCATTAATTAATGGCTTCAACACATGTTGCTTATTGGAAAAGGCTTCAAAATATCGTAAACCAAATTTTCTTTGAGAAATTGCATCAATATGAATACCATCCGGATTAGATGTTAAACCTGATGCTGTGACAAAGTAACAATTATCTTGTTCAAAAGTAAATTTCTGTAACTCTTGATTAATAAAGTTATATTCAGTACAGCCTTTGCCAAATCCTTTTTTGCCTAAAAAATCTCCTAACCCACCAATAATGAGAGGAATATCTGGAGCATTCAACTCCTTTCTAAGAGTCTCAATAATTAAAAGTAATTTTTTGTAATAGACTTTATAGTTACCATTCATACTATCACTTTCTCCTTGATGCCATAGAATTCCTGTTAACTCACTATTCTTCATAGCAAATTTAGCTTCAGTTACTGCATGTCTAAAAAGTGATTGATCTACAGCCCATTCATCCAGAGTGCTTCCACCTTCAGCACAAGGAATTAAGCCAATATTATCTTCTTGATTTTGACGACACCATGCATCTGCAAAAGAACCGGCCAGACTTATTCCTGAAACAGGACGGTCATAATTGATAGGTTCAGTCATCATCTGCCATCTACCATTACGCAACATTTGTATTCTTTCATTATAAATCGGGGTTACTTCATGAATAAACCCTCGTCCAGCCATATTCGACTGTCCTAACATTAAAAACGATTTAACCATTTTTTTCATCCTTTCTTTTTAATTAATATTTGTGAATAAATGTTTCCAGTTCTCAATAAATGTTAAGTAGATACTTATTTTTTTAATTTTTTAGCCATTAAAGACATAGTCTAATTAGACTAATGACACTTATATATTATAGTCTAATTAGACTAATTGTCAATTATAATTTTTTCAGAAGTAAATCCAAGATATATTTTAGACGATGCAGAGAAACATTCATTAAATAACAAACAAAAATATTCTTCGTTATTTATTATAAAAAATCAGGCTATTTCTTCTCTAACCTTACCACACAATCCATGCGCCCCGTCTTTATCAATCTAATCCAAGCAAATTATGGCATAAAGAAAACCCTCAACTAAAATTAATTAGTCGAGGGTTTCACTGGTGGAGACGAACCGTACCTTACTATATCACTGTCCATTGAAAGGACTGAATTATATAAGTAATTTCTAAGAATGGTTAATTCACATGCTCCATTACTAAAATAATCTAATATCTATTATTTCATTCTAAGCTATTAATATTAATATTAATATTGAATATTATAAACAAACAGCTAAGCAGAATTTTGCAAGGTACCTTTGAAAAATAGAAGCGCACAGTATTCTTTAAATCCATGTATTAAAATTATGTTTCTTTTCTAAAACGTGTAGCAATGACCAATTCACTATCCGTGCAAAATTTAGATCCATAGCGATCCACGGAACGCCCTAACTCCATAGTAAGGGCGCACCGTTGTGATACAAAAAGACATTGTTGTAGCTGCAATCAACAAATAGAGCGCCGGATACAAAGACCGTCTTAATAATGTTAAGGGAAAGAGTACCTCGTAAGGAGTTGATTTTTAAAATACCACATAAATCGTAGGTCGCTGTAGTAAAGGCACTTGATAAATTGGAGTGTAAAATGGGAATGTTATTCCCAAAAACATTTAAAACAATCACCTGTGAGAACATTGATTTCGGGGATATTGAGAACTCAGTAAGGAATAAACGAAAGAAAATTTTAATATACGACGATTTATCCCCAAAGGTGTGGATATATCAGCATTCTCAGCAACGAAGGTTATGCAAATGCAGCATTGGATCAACAACTATCCCAGAAGACTTTTAACGGTTTGCTACTAATATGATGGAACAGAAACCTTTATAACTTAACATTATTTTTTCTTGAATTTTCCAGACATTTTATATTGCAATCTACAAAGGCTTGAATTATAGCGTCATAACCTTGCAATATTTCTATTTGATTTCATAATGTATACCCCCAAATATGGTCTATTTTTTATAATAATCCCATTATAACACTTTATACCATTCTATAAGTTGGATTAGGCTTTCCAGGCTTAAAGCACTCCATATTTAAATCTGAAATTTTCATTTTTTCTGTGTCAACAGCTCTAAAGAATATTTTTTCTAGTGAAGACTTTAAATCCTCTGGCTTGGCATCAATTCTAGCATTAATTATCACATTCCATCTTGAAGCGGTCTTATGTGCTTTTTTACTAAAATCCAGTTCCTCATGCATAGTTGTTATGCTTGCCTTACACCAATCCTCTACTGAAACTCCGTATATTTTTAAATGAGCTATTTCAAAGCCACTTCTTATGAACTCCTCTTTAAGTTCATTCATAATTTTTTCTATTAGCTGATTTATATCCATATTTTCATTTGCAACTAGCTCAGTGGTTAAATTAAGCCATCCAAGCCTTGCCTCTGCATCTCCGTAGATTGTGTAGTCAATATCTAAGGTTCTTGCTTTTGTGGAATTTACATTATAAATTATATTTATCCATTTATTTATGTTTAAATCGTTTTTTGCTGATACATAAACTAAATCAGCAGATTTAAACTTAATTCTAATAAAATCCGTAATTTTCTTTATTTCTTCTTCATCTAAACAATCTATTTTATTTAGAACAATTATATCTGCTTCCTCCAACTGTTTTCTAAATAGATAGTTTATCTCTGAATGAAATCCTGAATTTTCTTCTATTAAAAGTCTTTTAATTCTCTTTGGATCTACCACTACGGAAAGAGGTCTTAGTATTATCTTTTTCATATATTTTAACTCTATTGGTTTAAAAATTGTTGCAATTAAATCTGTGCAGCTACCTACCGGTTCAGCTAAAATTATATCAGGCATTTCACTGTCTGCCAATGTTTGTACTTTATTTATGAACTCTTCAAAGTTGCAGCAGAAGCAGCCACCAGTTACCTCAAGCACTAACATACCCGAAGCTTTTAAAAAGTTTGTATCTACTAAGTCACTGCCTTGATCATTAGTAACTATCCCAACTTTTTTCCCAGAACTCAGGAGGCGCTTTGCTATACTTAGTATAGAAGTCGTCTTACCTGCTCCTAAAAATCCTCCTACCACAATTAGTTCAACACTCACTATTCTCACTCTCCCATTGAATTCTTTTAATCATTTCTCTTTTGTCTGGTATTGTCCCTGCAGTTATCTGCTCTCCATTTATAATTATAGCTGGGAAACGCTCTACCTCTAAGCCTTGTAAGCTGTGAATATTTTTCAAGTTTTCAAGTTCCTTGTATTCAACATCAATGTAATCCAATTTTGTTTGCAGTTTATCAAAGATTTCTCTCACAAGTCCATCTAAAATAAAACATGCAGAACATGGATTCTGCAGCATAACTACATTTATTTTCACTCTCATGTTCTGCCTCCTATTCTATAATCCTTTTTTAGTTATTGCTTCTAATATAGATTTTCTTAATTCTTCTACAGATGGGATTATACTTATGTATTTAACCTCTCCATCAATACAAATAGTAGGTATATTTTGAACGCCAAGCTTTATCATTCTAACTACAGACTCTTTTTCCTTAACACTATATTCAGTCCATTCTACCTTATCCTCAAGTCCTTTAACCGCAACATTAACTGCCTCTACCATGTATTGGCATGGAGCACAGGATTCTGAATCTAGAGTTATAATATCTAAAATTACTTTAGCTTCATTGTTATAGTCGGGTAACTGTACATCTATATCTTCAAGGCTTCCCGCGGCTCCCAGGAACTCTGAAACCTCGCCGTAAACTACACTAGTCACAGCCTTAACATTTTCAATCGGTGTATTAAAAGGCATATCACACCCTGGTGATAAGATATAACCCTTAGTTCCACCTATCTGTAGACAATTTTTAGCATCATTAATATTGTCTGTAGGCGTTCCAAACAGCATTGTAACTGTAAGCTTTATATTTCCGCCTAAAGATACACCATACTTTGAGCAAATTTCTTTAGCAAAATCAAGTGCAACGTTTTCATCAATAGAAATACTGTCAGGATTGCATTTACACATAGGTTCTATATTTCTTGTGGCATCTCCACATACAAAGTAAGAACTTAACTTTTCATTTTCCTTTATATATTCAAATAGTGGAGTTATATATGGTGAAACAAATTCTTCAAAGTTGTCAGGAGATATCTGGGAGACCATCGGGTCAACTACTGCAATTATATCTACTCCAGCTTCCATGTACATTCTAGCCGTATTTTTACAAACCTCCAGACAAAAACCCATAAGCTCTTGAATGTTTTCCGGTTCATCCATCATTTCATAGAATATGTCTGTACCTTTTAAATGTAGTGCTAATGTAAAAGGTCCTGTTATAAGTCCATAAATAGCAATCTTATCACCTAAGGTGCTGCAAATTTTTCTTGTAGCTTCTAAAACTATAGGAAATCTTCCATCACTTTCTGAAGGAATCTTTAACTCATTTAACTCTATTCCATCTTCAAGAGGATGCGATGTTACAGCCGGTGGATTACTTTCTGAATATTGAAGCGTGCATCCCATGGCCTCTGCCTCAACCTGCAAATCAAATAGTGCTGGAAGTCCATCTGGTCTATAAAGCTCATAGGCCTTAGTAACACCATTAACCATATTATCTACTGATTTAAAATATTCCTCACAGTTTACGCCAATAAGACTTGCACCATGACAACCTACAAACGGTACCCAAGGAGCTCTTGTAACTTCTTCATTTTTCAAAGCTCCCAGAACTAATTCTCTAGAATTCATATGTAAATACCTCCTCTTATATTTTTATTTATTATTTCTTTCAACCAATAAAAAATTATAATTTAAAATTTATTTTGTTCTAATTACATTGAATAGTTTACTAATAATTTAACTAGTCTACAATAATGATTTTGCATGTAACTTCAGCAACTGTTACAACATTTGCTCCTATTTCTTTATCAATGATATCCAATTTCCAATTACTCGAAATCAATACTGACTATTTTGGGCAAAGCTAAACCACATGCTATCTCAATACCTTTTATTATTCCTGAAGGAACAGGACATGCAACGTGTTTACAATGCTTCTGTGCTGCATTATATACTTTAGAATCTTGGAATTTTGCAAAGCATTCCACAAAACCATCAATTTCTTGTATTTCCTTTGCCATTTCCATAATATATGGGCACTGTGATTCTATTTTAATACTCACTACCTGCATATCTTCAGTTTCTATAATGATTTTAGTAGTTAAACCACAAATACCTGGATTAATGTTAACTGAGTTCATTAGTACCTCCTCCACACCATACTGTATTGGTCTAATTATTTATATTTATTGAATTTATCAACAGTATCGAAAAATGCATCCACATTCTCAAGAGGAGTTCCTGGAGGAACATCACAACCAGAAGACAAAACAAAGTTTTTATAGCTTGCTGTTTTTTCTAATAATTCCTTAGTTAATGTATTCATATCTTCAACGGTACCATTTTTAAATGTTCTAGCAGGATCAATATTACCAAATGCAATTATATTCTCTGGCATCTGTGGCATTATATCTGCCATATTTACCGCATTCCCAAAGTGAAGACCCATAGAACCTGTTGAAACCATTGAAAAAACAAGTTTTACAGTATTTCCACAATTGTGAAGTATAATCATAAAGTTTTCATCTTGAACTGCATCAACAATTTTCTTAACATAATTAGAAGAGAAACTTTGGCACATTTCAGGTGAAATTAATCCAGTTGCAGGTTCTGCTAGTATCAAACCGTTAACTCCTGCTTCTTTCATTTCTCCAATATATTCTATTAAAAATTCAGTACATTTATCAACAACAATATCAAGATTGTTTTTAAATTCTTTTTTAGAATATCGACTCTACATTGGATAACAAATACAAGTATAAAAACATATTTATTTTATAATATATTCTAACAATTCTTTAGCTTCCAAAACGCTTGGAATTATAATATTAAAATGTAATCCTCTCATTTCCAGATGAGTTTTAATCAAATCTATATCT
Source organism: Clostridium sp. (assembly GCF_016650095.1). GTDB lineage: Bacteria > Bacillota > Clostridia > Clostridiales > Clostridiaceae > Clostridium_AD. The sequence goes on from NZ_JAENWL010000030.1 coordinate 6,873, forward strand.
TCTTTACTCAGTTGACCCCAGATAATCAGCTTCTTACCTTTTGATTGTATCTTTTTAAATATAGGTATCATTTGCTCAATAGTAAGCCCACCAACATCCTTGTTAATTTCTATGACCTTCAACCTCTCTATATCGAGAATATCATCTAATATATGAAATGATGAAGAATGAATATGAATTCCTGTATACTCATAATTCGAACAAATCTTTTCATGCTGAACTTTTACAAATTCTCTATACTGCGTTGGAGTCATCAAGCAAGTTAAGTCCTCCTGGAACCATACACATTTCCCAGGACACCAAAGGTGATAAAATCCCATAGAATATCCTCCATAAAATGGTTCAATTGCCTGCTGTTGACTATTTATAACATTAAGGAAAATATCTGCGATTTTTGACATTAATATTTTTACATCTTCCGGTGAGTCATATATGGCATAGACCATCTCAGTCTGACCAATAATCGCCCCAACTACATCTGACATACCTCTTGTAATGGGCTGACCTACCGTGTATTTACCTTTAAATTCTTTAACTAGCACTGTTGTAAATTCCATATATTTCTTAAACCATGGATTCTCATTATCAAAAAAAACCCTCTCGTGTTCTTCAACACTAGACAAACTAGGATGCGTAATATAGCTGTTTTCCGTAGCATATACGGGGCAGCCACAAATAGCCTCTATCCAAGGAAATCCTGTAAATGGCTCTGCCACCCAAAACGCATCCTGTTCTATCTGATTAGTCTCTTGTGCTACTCTTTTATAATCTTCAACAAACATATCGACATCTATCATGCCTGGTGTAATCTTCTGACCTGGAATCATTAAAGCTCTTGAAGCCTTAAAATGATTACTAAAAAAGAAATCTGGTGCCAACCTGAATGCAACTAAAGGTCGGCTCATAATCTCTCCTGACCAGAACTGTTTATGCAATTCAATTAATTCTTGAACTCTATTTTGCATTTTTAAATTCCTCCTAAAAATTAATTTAATTGGCTAGGAACCCTCCATCTATGGGTATTATTGCTCCATTAATATAATCTGAAGCACTTGAGGCAAGATATATTGCAGTTCCTACCAAGTCATCTGGAAGTCCTCACCTACCAGTAGGTCTTTTGTAATGCTTTTGCATTTGTTGATTGAATTTATTAACAGTACCGAAGAACGCATCCACATTCTCAAGGGGAGTCTCTGGAGGAACATCACACCCAGAAGATAAAACAAAATTTTTATAGTTTGCTGTTTTTTCTAGTAATTCCTTAGTTAATGTATTCATATCTTCAACGGTGCCATTTTAAAATGTTCTAGCAGGATCAATATTACCAAAAGCAATTATATTTTCTGGCATTTGTGGCATTATATCTACCATATCTACAGCATTTCCAAAGTGAAGACCCATAGCACCTGTTGAAACCATTGAAGAAACAAGTTTTACAGTATTTCCACAATTGTGAAGTATAATCATAAAGTTTTCATCTTGAACTTCATCAACAATTTTCTTAACATAATCAGAAGAGAAGCTTTGGCACATTTCAGGTGAAATTAACCCAGCTGCAGGTTCTGCTAGTATTAAACCATTAACTCCTGTTGCTTTCATTTCTCCAATATATTCTATTAAAAACTCCGTACATTTAGAGAGAACTATATGAACCATATCAGGCTCTATCATAGCTTGGATCATTATTTCTGTCATATCAAAAAGTCTTCCTGCAAGTGAGAATGGTCCTATTGCTCCAGAGAAAGTTGGTCTATCAATTACATTGTTTGCAACTAATGCTGCTGCTTTAATATAGACGTTAGTACGCCCTTCCCCCACTTTAGGCACCCTTAATGTTTTAGCTGTTTCTTCATCACTTACTATGGGTGCAGTAACTGCTGGCACTTCATTATCGTTAAATCTTATAGGACTACCAAATACTTCCGCTTCAACAGAGAGATCCATTATAGTAACAGCCGCTGCTGAAGGATATTTTTTTGCTAGAACTTCTATACACTCTGCTTGATTTTCTCCATTTTTTATAACATCCATAATGTTCTTATTAATAAGATCAAGCCCTGGATAAGTCATAACTGGCATCACTAATCTTTTCTCAGATGTTAGAATTTCAGAAACCCAGTTCTTCATATTTCTTTTCACATCTATTTCACTTCCTATTCATATAAATTTACCATATTTTCTTTGATTTCATTTACTATCTAACCAATAATGATTTTGCAACTTCTGCAGCTGTTGCAGCATCTGCTGTATAGTGATCTGCTCCTATTTCTTTAGCGTAGTTAGCTGTAATTGGAGCTCCGCCTATCATAAATATATATTTATCTCTAATCCCACGTTTAGTGAACTCATCTATTATCTCTTTCATAGAAGGCATTGTTGTTGTAAGTAGAGCTGATAGACAGACTATTTGTGCCCCTACTTCCTCTGCTTTATCTGCAAATGCGTCAGGAGTAACATCAGTACCTAAATCACAAACCTCCATACCTGCTCCTTTAAGCATCATTCTAACAAGGTTTTTACCTATATCATGTAAGTCTCCCTTAACAGTTCCTATTACAGCTTTGCCTATTGGTTTAATTCCAGCTGCTGCAAGAATTGGTTCAAGTATTTGCATACCAGCATTCATAGCACGAGCAGCTATTAACATTTCTGGAACATAAATTTCATTATTCTTAAACTTTATACCAACTTCACCCATAGCCAATATTAAGCCTTCATTTAATATTGACTCAACACTCATATTTTCTTCAAGACCCAAAGTAACTAATTCTTTAACTTTTTTGGCATTACCCTTCTGTACAAATAATGAAAGTTCTTTTAAATCCATGATTAATTCCCCCTAAAATTTTATGTATTACTACTATGGTACAAATATAAACCTTTTCATAACTTCTGTATTGTAAAAAGCTGATACTTTTTAGTAATATATTACTGTGATGCAGTTGAAATTTCAAGAAAATCTAAAATTAAACGTTTCCTTGCCACCTAAGTCATCTTTCTATATTGACCAGGAGAAATCCCTTCAATTTTTTTAAACACTTTCGTATAATAGCTCTGATCTGTAAATCCAACAATATGAGCTATATCACTTAATGAGATACTCAAATCTGTCAAATATTTTTTGCTTTCTTCAATCCTCACCTTATTAAGATAGTCAATAAAATTCATACCCATTTCTTTTTTGAATAATCTACTAAAATAAGATGGGCTCAAGTAAACATATTCAGCTACACTATCTAAGGATATATTATTACTGACATTATCATTAATAAACTCCATAGACTTTTTTATAATATGAAAATTGTTAATATTTTCGATATTGTATATACATTCACTAAATCTATCTAAAACCTTTATTATCCACCCACAAAGTTTCTCAACATTGTTTAATGTAGACACTTCATTTAAGTATTTAAAATTAAGTCCAAAAACCATTTCCAAATCAGCCCCGCCCTCAACTGCAGCTCTAGAGAGCACAATCATAAGTTCTAATACTCTTGCTCTAGTTATTTCGATATTGTTACCATTATTGAACAAAACATGTCCTAAGAGCTCATTTAATATAATTTTAGCGCTTTTTTTATCTCCAACCTTAACTTTAGATAGTAGTTCTTTTTCTAATGCTACAGGATAATAATTTGAGATGTGTTCAGAATCTTCCTTGTGTTTTACATTTTGTATTTCTTCATTAATTTCCGCCTGCTGAGCATAGAACCTTCTTCTTTCAGTAAGAATAATGCTTTCCCCAGCCATTATATCCTTTGAAATAATGTATAACAATTTTGCCATATACCTAACTCTTTCTGGTTCAACAACGGGTACGTTTTTAACATACTTTTGCAGCATTTCCCTACTATTCATATTAAAATTATGTATACCAACTAAGTCCTCTACCATAAAATCATCAGAGGTATTCATTCTTATAGGTCCACCTATTAATACTCCTTTAAAAATTCCACCAATAACGATAGCAGTTGCAATATGAGCTAACCCAATTGGGCAAAAATATACATACGGCTCCCCAATTTTCTCTGATTGCTTACCAGCATAAAGATGTGACGCATTGCAAGTACATCCATCGCCACTTAATTCCTTAAACTTAATACAAAACTGACAAGTTACTCCCTCAGAATGAACTGTTTCACCAAATTCATTAATACTAAAACATAATACGCCTGTAACTTTATTATAGGTTTTTAGGCGATCTATTATAGTTTTTTCATCTAAACCATTCTTTTTTAGGTACATTATATTGTCCCCCTGTTAAAACATTATTGAATCCATAAAACACTCTTGAAAATCCTGTCTATTAGATAATTCTACATACGTGGTAGTTTCTTTTATTTGTAATGCTTTTTCTCTTTGCTCCTGTGATAATAAATATATTTTAGCACCACTACCAGCACTGTTACCGATAGAATAGACCTTGTCTTCTAGCTCTTTAGGTAACATTCCAATATTAATTGTACTCTTTATATCCATAAAGTTACCAAAACCACCAGCTACATATATCTTTTCTATTTCTTTATAACTTATCCCCCTCTCTGCGATTAATATCTTTATCCCTGCACTTATTGCCGCTTTTGCAAGTTGTACCTCTCGGACATCCTTTTGAGTAAAATAAATCGAATTATTCTTTCCATTGTCTTCAATAAGAAATTGCTTCATTCCCTCAATAGTGACTATTCGCTCACTTAGGTTTATATCTAGAATTTCTTCCGCATCGACCATTCTTCCAGTTTCATCAACAATTTCATACTTAAGAAGTTCTGAAACTGCGTCAAGTACTCCTGAACCACATATCCCTACGGGAAGTTCATCTCCAATTGTTTTGTATATTTTCTGTTTTGAAAGATCAACTTTTGATACAGCTCCCTTGACTCCACCTATACCATATTTAATATTAGCGCCTTCAAACGCAGGACCTGCAGCTGTTGAACAAGCAACGATTCCACTATTATTTCCGAGGGCTAACTCGCCATTTGTACCAAGATCCAAAAGAATAGAGTAGTTTTTAGATTCTGTCATTCCACTAGCTAATATTCCAGCCGTTATATCACTTCCAACATAGCTTGAAATACCAGGTAAAATGCTTACTATTCCACCAATATTAATTCCAATCTCTTCACCATTAAAATCTATATTCTCTGTAAATACAGGAATGTATGGTGCCATAGATATATTTTTACAAGAAATTCCTAAAAACATATGAATCATCACTGTGTTTCCTGCTATTGTCATATTATAAATATAATCTTTTACTAAATTATTATTTAAACATAGTGATTCTACCATTCCATTTATCTGGTTTACTATTAAGCTTTTCAAAACTTGTACTCCATTTAAATTCTCTATTGTATAGCTAATTCTTGAAATCACATCCGCTCCATAGGCTCCTTGATTATTAACATGAGATGCTGTATCTACAGTTCGTCCACTTATCATATCCACTAAATAGCATGCTATTGTTGTAGTACCTATGTCTACTGCAATTCCATATAGTACATTAGAAGTATCTCCACTTTCCAATGTTACTAATGTATTTTTATATATACAAGCTGTTACTTTAAATTCATCTTTTCTAATAATTTCACTTAGATTGCATAAAATCTTATTACTAATACATATTTCCTTTAACTGTAACGCATCCTTTAACCTATGCACATCATCTCTTTGGTCATTAATACTAGGTACCTCTAATTTAAAAAACTCTTTTCTAAAAGAAGGCTTAACAGTAACTGAAATCTCTTGTCCAACTGTTAGCACGTCTATATTATCTTCCTTAGAAATAAGCGTTACCTCTATATCATTAACTATTCTATATGAACATGCCAAATGAATACCTTTTTCTATCTCTTGAGGGTTTAAGTGAGCTATATCTTCTTTACTGGTTTTCTGGGTTCCGCCAGTTATTAAAACCTTACATTTTCCACAGGTTGCTTTGCCGTTACAGGGATGCTGAATACTAATATTGTTTTCAACAAGAGCTTTGAGTAAATTTTGTCCTTTAAAAGCTTTTATAGAAGTAATCTTATTATCAGTTTTAATCTTTACTTCAATATTCTTATTCATTCTATAAATACAATTTTTCATGTTACATTCAGTGCAAATATGCTCTAATTTACAGATTCCAATTCCTTCACCAAACCCAAAAATTGCTGTGGTTGACTTAATTGGGACCATCAAGCAAGATTCTAATAATTCTACATTAAGCTTTGTATTCTTAAAACATTCAAATATTTTCTTTTGTTCATCTAAATACCAAGTTGCATCACCTGGAGATAACCTTTGGGTAATCCCTATATTAGTCCCTTTTAGATTATCTAAAAGACTACTCCAAAACATTTTATCTATATATCCCATAGAAGTTGTCCCAATATTATCTACAATCATGCCTTTTAAATAATCTCCATCATCAAAGGAGCTTTGAATAATCTTATCAATTTCTACTCCAATAGTAGATACTAAAACTATTATATAGCTACAATTCTTTAATTTATTAGCAATAAATTCACCTTCAAAAACAATTGAGTTGTCTAATATAACTCTTTCTTTCTCTATACTTCTAATTTTTATTTTTTCAGACCATATTTGAGGTTTAATATAAATTTTACAATTCATTACTTCTTCTTTAACGGAATCTAAAATTTCTTGACTAGGTTCACAATCCTTATAACCAAATAATCTTATTATCTCATCTTCTTCTATTTTAAAATCAAATTCTGTTCTAATACTCATTATATCAGCGCTCCCTTTTATAGCATATATATTTTAATTGTATTATAAATAAACTACCAAGTGTAATACATATTTAAATTTGAACAATAAAGTACAAGATATAATAATTTAAACCAACACTTTCTTAGAAATAGAGAATATTTATCCCAGTTAAAACTTTTTCTTTGACTCCTTCTATTCAGAGCCTTATATAACATTTTCCGTACTGTATCTCGATATTTACTCATAATTGTGGTGTTATCAGTAACTCCATAATAACGATAGTATCCATTTAGTTTTACTGTCAATTTCCTCATTATTTCTACTGTTGGAGTGGTTAAATTCTCCTTTAGCCATTGTTTGCATCTTTTAAGACTGGCATTATATTTCTTTTTACTAGTCCTTCTTTTAACTCGAAATTTTCCATTTTCGCTCTTGCTACAATAATGTGTAAATCCTAGGAAATCAAATGTCTGTGGCTTTTCATTACTTAATCTTTTAATGTTTGCTTCTGCGAATCTTCCAAATCTGATTATTTTCGTTTTATCCTCTGCTACTTCCAATTTGAACACTTCAAGCCTTTGTTTCAAAAGTTTATAGAATTCCTGAGCTTCGTCTTCATACTGAAAACAAAACACACTATCATCTGCATACCTAACCATATATGCATCACCTTTAAACTGTTTTCTTACTACTTTTTCAAACCACAAATCTAAGACATAGTGAAGATATATATTCCCGAGTATTGGTGAAATCAACGAGCCTTGAGGTGCACCGTTATTAGTTGCTTCATATTCATCTTTTACAACCACTCCGGCTTTTAGAAATCTGACAATCAACCTGTATAAATTAATATCCGCTATCCGGTGTTTTATGAACTTCATCATCCATTCATGGTCAATGTTATCAAAAAAACCTCTGATGTCAGCGTCAACTATGTAGTTGATTTTCCTACTTTCTATTATATGATTTACTACTTTAAGAGCATCGTGACAAGACCTACTCGGTCTAAATCCAAATGAACTGTCAAGAAAATCACCCTCAAATACTGCATTTAGTATTTTACTAATTACACCCTGTACAAGCTTATCCTCATAGCATGGAATCCCTAGAGGTCTCATTTTATCTGTTCCTATTTTAGGAATATATGCTCTTCTTACTGGTTGTGGTTTATAGGCTTGATTTTTCATTCTCTCAATTAGAAAATCAACATTTTCTATCAAATTTTTCTGATACTCTTCTTTTGTAATTTTGTCTACACCAGAAGCTTTTCCTACTTTCATTCCTTTATGGATTTCAATTATACTTTCTTTGTTAATTAAATGTGCAAGTGCTGTAATTCTATCTTTTGGACACTCTTTTGCTACTTCTGCTATCTTCTTAAGTTTCGTTTCCATTAATATATCTACCTCCATGTGTAGTTAATGTTTCTCTTTTAGAAGGTAATGACATGTTGCAGCCTTTCCTCCATCAGCATTACCCGACTTCACAGGTACTCCGCTGCAATCCGACTCCCTAATAATCTTTTAAATGCCTAACTTTGTATCGCTTGGAAATTTATACTCCCTATACTTACGAGAGAATTATTAGGGTCTCCCGAGTTACCGTATTATAACAATGTTTAACATGCCATGGTCTCCGACCCCAAGGAAGTTCTAATATTCTTACCTTAACGAATATCAGAATGTTGCTTTCTGCACGTATGACCACATCAGCCTTCCTATTTTGAATTTCGTGGCTCAATCCCTTCAACTTATGCTTTCGGCCTGCTAACTCGTTTGCCTACGCTTAAAAATAATAGTTACCTATTATCCTCCAAGGCTAACTACTAGTGGTTGGTTAAACCTTTCCAGACGGGATTCACACCCGCTATATAACACGACATATGCTCGGACGCACCATACGGCTCTTCACCTCATATTTAAATCATCTATAAAATAAGCTTACCCTTACTGTTGGTTCTAATAAAGGAAAAGTTTTCAACAGTCCATTATAGAATGTATCCAATGTGTAGCTTCTTCTTTCACTTCTTCTATTAAGCCATTTAAATAACAGCCATTTCACCACATTTTGATAACTTTTCACACCCCTTGTATTATCGGTAACCCCATAATACTGATAGTGTCCTCTAAGTTTCTGATTAATTTTCTTAATCAGTTCCCCTACAGGCATTATTCGATTATTCTTAATCCATTCCTTAATTGTCTTGATTTTGCTTCGAAATTTCTTCTTACTAGTCTTAACTTTACAACGAAAGAATCTCTTATTACCATTTAAACTACAGTAAAATGTAAATCCTAGAAAATCGAAAGTTTCGGGTTTGGAAACTCCTCTTTTTGCCCTGTTTTGCCTGGCAAACCTCCCGTATCCCAATATTTTTGTCTTATCTAAGGCTAATTCTAACCCAAACTTCTTGAATCTCTCTATTAGCTTCTGATAAAATTCTTTTCGTATATCGGCACTAGAACATGTGCAATTGCCTGTTGAATAATTCTATCTATTACAGTAGGTATTCCAAGTAGTCTAATTCCTCCGTCGGGTTTTGGTATTTCTACCCTTCTCACTGCTAGAGGTCTATATCTGCTTTCCAATAACGATTGCCTTAATTCTTGTCCATGCTCTTTTAGATATTGTAGAAGTTCATCTACTGTCATACCATCAATACCATGGCTTCCCTTATTGGCTTTCACTCTTTTATATGCTTTATTCATATTATCTTTTGATAATATTTGCTCGAGTAAATCATTACTATATTTGTTCACATCGTCCCTTCCTTCTTCTGACATAGAAGAAATACTATGCGCTTCTACATTACTTTTGAGTTCCACTCTATTCTCTTGTAGAAAGCCTTCTTTATGAAGTTGTCTGCTTTTGGATTGTCAACACTTTATTGTACAAATTTTATTCGGTCATGTTTGCTAGGCGATATTCTACTGGTGTCATATAATTTAGAGCACTATGAATACGCTTATTGTTATACCATAGTACATAACTTCGTAAATCTTTTTTTAG
>NZ_JAENWL010000404.1 GCF_016650095.1 Clostridium sp.
GTAATTGTGCAACATGAGGATTTCCGTCAATTTCTCATCATGTTTTACTAGGTATTTATTGTACAGTTCAACCCACTTAGCTCCATTTATTTCATCTTGCCTTTTAATACCAGTAAACTGCTCTACACTTTTTAAACTACAGCTCTTCATTCCCATTCTTTTATAGAAAGGTCTTATAATTCTAAACAAATCTATGTGTTCACTAGGCAACCTAAACCCAAGATTAAATCTATTCATCTTTCTAACTATGAAGGGTTCATCAAATGCTGTTCCATTATAAGAACACCATCTTTCAAATTTTCCCATAGCCTTTTTAAGTTCTTTTAAGAGGCTCTCCTCCTCATGAGGTGATTCTGCAAAAAATTGAATAATTTCAAATTCTTCTTCGTTTAAGTAATAACCCAACGATATTAATACTATCCTATCGTTTTCCAAATCAAAACCAGTAGCTTCAATATCTAGATATGCAATAGTATCCATCTTGTATTTCTTGAAAATTTCAGTAGGTAAAATAACCTTACTTTGATATTTTTTGATAAACATAGTTCCCCCTAATCTATAAAAAAAAGAAAAGCATACACTACAACAAATGTGTTTCTATTTGTTTAGCAAATATGTCTCTATTTGCATAGCAAATATGTCTCTATTTGCATAGCAAATGTGTTTCTATTTGCTATGCAAATATGCACCTGTTTGCTACGTAATCCTAAACAAGTTTTACATTTTTCTATACTATAATAATACAATAAAAACGACGTTATTGCAAATGACTGCAATAACGTCACATTCAATTAACTAACATCTATATTTTACATTCTATCTACAACTTCTATCCCTAGTAATCCTAACGCATTCTTGATTACTATGCAAGTAGCTTCTACCATTTTAATTTTTGCTTTTTTATTAGATTCATCTTCTAAATTAGCTATATTGTGCTGATTGTAGAATTTATTAAAGGCTTTAGCAACTTCAATAACATATCTTGTAACCATTGATGGCTCTAATTTCTCAATAGCGTACAAAATTGAGTTTTTAAACCCTTCTAATTGTTTTACGAGTTCAAATTCTTCTTTAGAATCTAGTTTATTATAATCAAGTTCTACAATCGTTCCAGATTTATTATTATTTTCTCCAACTTTTCTTAATATGCTTTTTGCTCTTGCATAAGTATATTGAACATAAGGCCCTGTTTCGCCTTCAAAACTAAGCATTTCTTCCCAATTGAAAACAATATCTCTTTCTCTGTGATTTTTTAAATAAGTAAATACTATTGCACCTATTCCTACTTTTTTAGCTACATCTTCTTTGTTTTCAAGATCAGGATTTTTGACATTTATTACTTCAAGGGTCTTAGCCACTGCTTGATTTAATAACTCATCTAAGAAAATAACATCACCTTTTCTTGTTGATAATTTTTTATCAGCAAATCTTACTGTTCCAAAAGGTACATGAATACAATCATCTGCCCAATCATTACCCATAAGCTTTAAAGTAGTAAATACTTGTTTAAAATGAAGAGCTTGATCTTTTCCAACTACATAAATATTTTTATGGAAATCATAAGTTTTCTTTCTATAAGTTGCCGCAGCTAGGTCACGAGTTGCATAAATTGTTGCGCCGTCTGCTTTTTTAATTATGCAAGGTGGCATATTATACTCGTCTAGCATTACAACTTTAGCTCCCATACTTTCTACAAGTAAACCTTTGGAATCTATGTCTTTAACAATGTCATCCATTTTGTCACAGTAAAAGCTTTCTCCAGCATAAGAATCGAATTCAACATTTAATATTTTATAAAGCTTTTTAAACTCTACTAAGCTAAGATCTCTAAATTTAGTCCAAAGCTTAACTTCCTCTGCAGAGCCTTCTTCCAATTTCTTGAAATATAATTTTGCTTGATCATTAAGTGTTGGATCAGTATCAGCCTCATCATGGAATTTTACATAAATTCTTAATAATTCATTAATAGGATCTTTTGCTAGTGCTTCTTCATCTACCCAATTTTTATAAGCATAAATAAGCTTACCAAATTGTGTTCCCCAATCTCCAAGATGATTAATTCCAGTGCAATTGTACCCTTCAAAAGAAAGTATCTTATATAAAGAGTTACCAATAGCTGTAGTGAATAAATGTCCTACATGAAATGGCTTTGCTATATTCGGTGATGAATACTCTACTATCATATTCTTACCTTCACCTATTTTAGATGAACCATATCTGTCTCCTTCTTCTAATATTTTTTCTATAGTATTTTTAATAAATACTCCTTTATCTAAGAAGAAGTTTACATAAGGACCGAAACACTCTATTTTCTCAAAACCCTCATTTTCAATTTTTCCTTTTAAATCATTAGCTATCATATTAGGTGATTTTTTCATGACTTTCGCTAATTGAAAACATGGAAAAGCGAATTCTCCCATTTCTGGTTTTGGTGGTATTTCAATTAAACTCTCTATTGTTTCTATATCTAAATCCACCAGTTGTTTAATCCTCTCTGCAACTACTTTTTTATAATCCATAAAATATTTCCCTCCTGTATCCGTTTGGGGTAGATAACAGTTATTAACTGTTATCCCTCCTGTTTTCCTTGTAATATAACAAAAAACCCATCTCTAAATAAAGAGACGGGTTATATTTCCGCGGTACCACTCTAGTTGACTATAAAGTCCACTTAATATTTTAACGCTAGTTAGCGACTTACCCTATAAGAGTCAAAAGTTATTACTTCTAACTAGTTCAGGCAGCTTCTCCAAGGTTCTTTTCCTAAAATTAATCGGATTAATTTTGCTAAATAGTTACCCATCTAACTTCCTATACCTTATAAGGCTTACACTATGCCCTTACTCGCTTTAAGATTAATAAGAAAGTACTGTCCTCTTCACAGAATTTAATCATTATATATTACTCGATAATACACTATATTATATTGCTATTAGTACAATTTGTCAACTTTTTTCAAAAAAACTTACCCTATATGATTCGTTTATGATAATGTCCTAGTATACCGTTTTTGATTATGTCCCAAACAGACAAAAATATAGTGTAGAATATACCTCATAAGAATGTATAAATGGGGTGTTCATAATCAGAAAGGTTGACTTAAATATGAAAGAA
>NZ_JAENWL010000442.1 GCF_016650095.1 Clostridium sp.
TATTTAGGAAAAAGTATAAATTTTTATTCAGCTCTTAAATACGCTTGCATACCATTTATACCTGGTGATATTATAAAAGCAGTACTAGCTATAACGCTCGCTAAACAATTAATTCCTAGACTGTCAAAGTATTTGAAATAAGATTAATTATCTATTTCATATCCTTACTACTCCCACTCAGTCCATATCTCTGGTACATAGCCCACAGTAGCTTGTTTTCCGTTACGTACTATTGGAGTCTTAAAAAGTTGTGGGTTTTTCAATAAAATATCCTCCTTAGTCTCTTCTCCTCTAATTTGGTCTAAATTCAATTTTTTATAATCCTTTATTTTTGTATTTATTAAATTATTTAACCCTACAGAACTTTTTACACTTTGTAGTTCACCCTTACTTAGTCCTTTAATATTTAAATCTACGAATTGATATTTTATATTTCTTTCTTTAAAAAATCGTTCAGTTTTTTGTGTATCAAAACACTTTTTAGTTCCAAAACATTGAATATTCATTTGTTTTACTCTCCTTAAATCATCACCATCTGTGATGCTATATTAATTACCGTAAATTAAAACATCTGTCGCTATTAAGTATAAGGCATCCTTAAAAAAATAACTAGTCAGTTTGCTAGTCTTTTTTTGAAGATGCCTAAACACTATAATATTATAATGGCCAATATTACTGTAGCAACTATTCCACAAGTAACAGGGATAATATTTTTTCTAGCTACGTCAAATGGTTCAACTTTACATATCCCGGCAGCAGCAACCACACTCCAAGGAATTATGGTTCCACCACCTATCCATATGGTTATGATTTGACCAAACGCAGCGATCTTTTCTTTGTCTATATTAATAGCGGTTGAAAAAGTGCTAGCTAAAGTCCCAACTATGGGAAGCCCTGCAAAACCTGAGCCACTAAGTCCAAGAAGAGTACTTACGGCTGTTTGAATGCCTATTACAGAATATTTTGATAATGGTATATTATTGGCTGCATATATTCCTATATCACTTAAAATCCCAGTGGCTCCATTACCCAATATATCAATTGCGGTGCCTTCACTTCCTAGAAAAAAGAAAGCACCGATTATTATAATTGGTGCAAATATGCTAATTCCAAATGCAAATCCACTTTTAATGTATTTGGTAACTTCTCCCAGCGATGTTTTGATGTCAGTATGAACTATAGATGTAATTATCATTATTAATGCTGCTGTTCCACCTATTAAAGCTGTAGATTCTGAGCCTATTAATTTGAATTTATTTATGAATATGATATCTGTTATAAACGCTAAAGGAGTGGCTATTGCCATTACTTTTGTTGCTTTTGACTTAGGTTTAATTAATTCTTTAGTTTCATTTATTGTTGTGGAAATTCTAACTTCTGCAGTTTTATCTTTTCTCATAAGTATAAATGCTATAGTAATAGTAACTATACTCATTACGCCCCAAAAGGGAATACTTTCTTGAATAATTCCGAGAGGACTCACTAAATTTGCAGTCTTCGCAGTTATTGATGGTGCGGCTTGAAGAACAAAATCGCTTGATAGAGCAACTCCATTACCAAATAAACATAAAACTACAGCAGCCCACACGGGCGGCAATCCAGCTTTTATAGCTGCAGGTACCATTAAAGCGCCTACAAAAACAACTGCAGGAGTTGGCCAAATAAACCATGAAGTAATTGTCATAGTAATACCTAGTACAAAAAAAGACATAGTTTTGTTTATCATTAATTTCTTCATAGGTTTTACAATTAGTTCATCTGCACCTATGTCAGTTAATGCGCTAGACATCGAATTAACTAACGCGATAACTACAACTACTTCAATAAATTCTTTCCCTGATACTACTATTGCTTTATATATAATCTGCACGGATGCTAGAATATCCCCGGTAAAGATAAACCCTATTATTCCTATACCTAAAATACATGGAAGAATCACATCTTTTTTAAGTGTAATTATTACAATTATTATTAGAATGATTATGATATATACATAATGAATTGTGCCTAAAATTACCATGTATTCTTACTCCTCCTGTGTATTAA
>NZ_JAENWL010000046.1 GCF_016650095.1 Clostridium sp.
AACAAATGTTATTTTATTATACTCTACGTCCTTATTCATTTTATTACTGATAACTAATTTTATAACATCTTGTTTCACTATTTCATCAATCGCTTTTTTTAATTCTTCCATTTAAGCACTCCTTAGCATTTATTTTAGAACCACTTTTCTATACAATTATATCATTATATAACAAACCGAGTATAATAACTTCTAAAAGCTTTTTATACTCGGCTAACTTATAAGCTAATTCACTATTTCTATTTTACCATTTTTGATAAATTTATATAATATATTATTAATTTTCAAATTAATCAGGCAGTCGCATTGAACAGTTATTTCCGTTTTATCCACTTTAACATCCACCTGAATGTGAGCACCTTTATACAAAAATTTAAACTTAAGTTCCTTCCAATTTTCAGGAAGCTTTGGTGTAAGTGAAACATTATCCTCTTTTATTCTAAGACCTGCAAATCCATACACTATTGCCATCCAGGTTCCACCCATATTAGCAGTATGAACTCCATCCCTCGTGTTTCCATGGGTGTCATCTAAATCTAAGCTTGCTGTCTCTATAAAATATTCATATGCCTTATCAATGTAGCCTACCTTGGAAGCCATAATACTATAGGCAGCACAAGATAATGATGAGTCGTGAGTTGTTATTTTTTCATAATAATCATAAGAATTTTTAATAGTCAAGGCGTCTGACTCATCTTCTACAAGAAAATGGGCAAGTACCGTATCTGCCTGCTTTAATACCTGGTATCTATAAATGGTTAAAGGATGAAAATTTAGTAATAGAGGATATTTATCTTTAGGTGTGCTTTCAAAATCCCATACCGCTTTAGATAAGAAGGTATCATCCTGAGCATTAATTTTAAGTTCTTCATCATAAGGTAAACACATATTTTTATAAGCGCATACAAATTCCTCGATTTCTTCCTCTGTCAAACTTATTTTTTTACATAAGCTCTTAAGCAATTCTGGATCCTTATCTAAGAGTTCATAGTATAGTTTTGATGCCCATTTTAGATTATATTTTGCCATTACATTTGTATAGTAATTATTATTTACTATGGCAGTGTATTCATCGGGTCCTGTTACCGCATCGATTTTAAATTGTTCCTTGTGAAAATGTCCTATTTGAATCCATATTCTTGCAGTTTCAAATACAACCTCTGCTCCACACTCTTTTATAAAATTTATATCTCCCGTTGCTAAATAATATTGTATATAAGAATAAGCTATATCTGCATTTATGTGGTATTGAGCAGTTCCAGCGGGAAAATATGAGGAACACTCCTTACCTGCTATAGTTCTCCATGGATAAGCGGCCCCTTTTTTGTGACCCATCTCTCTTGCCCTTTGCCTTGCATTATCTAAAATAGTGTAGCGGTATTTTAGAAGTCCCTTTGCCAATTTAGGATAGCATAGAGTGAAAAATGGAAGGATATAAATTTCAGTATCCCAAAAATAATGACCTTCGTAGCCTTCTCCGCTTAACCCCTTTGCCGGTATGTTGCTTTTGTCATCCTTGCCTACTGCTTGAAGAAGTTGAAATAAATTATATCTGAGCCCCAGCTCTAGTTTTTCATCTCCTTTAATATTAATATCTGCTAAACTCCAGAATTCATTTAAATATTCCCTTTGATGCTCTAATAATTGATTAAAAGGTTCACAGCTAATCTTCTCTATTAAATCTATACCTTGAGACTCTATGCTTTTGTAACGCCTTGAATCTGTGTACACATTATATTTTGTAAAGTTTATTACACTTTTCCCAGGTTCTGTTATAAAAGTAGTTTTTATTCCTTTATCTTCTCTTACAAATGAAACTTCATAATTAACACTTACGCTATGTTTTGTTGTAAGTGCCACAGACATCTTAGAGTTTTCAGTCTCAGACACTACCTGCATAATACCATTTTTCGCTACTATGGACTTTACTGATAAAATATTAGCGTGTCCTGCCGCAACCCGTGGATCACTCTCGTCTGTAAAATTTGTTACATCACCGTTAATTCCAGATTCTATAGTAATTCCTTCATTAAAATTAATTTTTTCTATTTCATAATGAATAGCAAATAATTCTAAGTATTTTAGTGAAGCGATTCTTGTTATCTTTATTTTTAGTTCGAATCCTCGCGGTGAAACCCACCATATATCTCTTACATAGCACCCTGTTTCCATATTAAGATATCTGTTTAGGCTTTTTACAGTTCCATTAAACAGAGAGAACCTCTCTCCATTAATTATTATGTTAATATTCTGAGCATCTGTAACATTTACAATTTTCTCCATAATTTCCGGGAAAGCATAAGCCTTTTCACCATATTGTATAGGAACTTCTTCATAAAAACCATTTATATAGGTACCCCTAACTGTTGGGTAAGTCTCAGAATATCCCTCTTCAAAATTTCCTCTAATGCCTATATATCCATTTGAAACATTGAATATACTTTCATTTTTCAAAAGATTCTCTTCCTTTAAACTATTATCGCTTATAATCCATTCATTTTTCATAATGTCTACTCCCTTTGCTAGCTTTGATTCTAACTCTTCGTTATTTGACGGCTCCGGCCATAACACCTTTAATAATATATTTCTGTGAAAATAAATAGAATATTATTATTGGTATAATTGTAAGCACAAGCCCTGCCATCGCCAAATTCCATTGTATTGTAAACTCCCCGAAAAAATAAAAGGTTGAAAGGGGAATTGTTCGAAGTCCTGGACTTCTAAGTACTAAGGATGGTAATAAATAATCATTCCATATCCATATTACATTTAAAATAGCTACTGTCACCGTAATAGACTTTAGGTTAGGAAATACTATTCCCCAAAACACCTGAAACTTATTGCATCCATCTATCATTGCTGCCTCTTCAAGTGATTTTGGAAAACTCTTAATAAAGCCATGATATAGGAATATTGATAAACTGGAACCAAACCCAATATACATAAAAATCAGCCCATAAAAACTGTTTATCATTGTGAAATTAATAGCTTTAATTTCCCAGCCGCTCATGTACTGCATTAAGGGAATCATAACAGACTGAAAAGGAACAAGCATCGTTACTACAAAAGTGTATAGTACAAAATCTGCAAGCTTTGAATTACTTCTAACTAATGCCCATGATGCCATAGAGGAAAAAATTATTATTAAACCAATACTTGTAACTGTTACAAATAATGAATTTGCCATTGCACTTAAAAAATTCATTTTATCAATTGCTGTTACATAAAAAGAGAAATCTAATGATTCTGGTAGTCCCATGGTATCAGTAAATATCTGTGCTCTACTTTTAAAGGAATTGACTACCATAATATACATAGGTAACAAGGTTAAGGCCGCTGTTATAAATCCTAATATAACAAATACTGTGGATGCTTTAAATTTTGCTTTCATTACATATCCACCTCTCTTTTCTTAGTAGTATAAATTTGTAAAACAGTAATTATCATTATGACCAAGAAAAAGATGATAGACTTTGCTTGTGCCTGTGCATATTTGTTATAGCTGAAGGCTGTGGAAAAAATATTCATAGTAACTAGTTCGGTTGATCCAAAAGGACCACCGTTTGTTAATGATAGATTAGTATCATATTGTTTAAATGAAGTAGATAAAGTTACAAATAAACTTATTGTAAAAGCAGGAGCTATTAGCGGGAGCGTTATTTTTTTAAATTTAGTCCAGTTATTTGCCCCGTCTATACTTGCAGCTTCCATAATGTCCTCTGATATACTCTCGATAGAAGCTATATATATTACCATTACATACCCTGCCATTTGCCATACCCCTACAATAACTAGTGCCCAAAATGCTGCAGTAGGTTCATCTAGCCAATTAAAGAATATCTTTTCTGTATGTGTAATTACACCAAATTCCTCAAAAAACTTTGTAAATATAAATTTCCATATAAATCCTAGAATAAGCCCTCCAATTAAGTTAGGTAAAAAATATACTCCTCTGAAAAAATTCTTATGTTTAATTTTTGAAGTTACTAGGAGTGCTAAAGAAAGCCCTACAATATTAACAAGAATAATCATAACAAAGGTATATTCTGTTGTAAGCCAAAAGGCATCCGTAAACTTTTTATCACCAAAAGCTGCGGCATAATTTTCAAATCCTACAAATGTAGACCCTTTAAAAGCAAACCCATTCCAATTTGTAAATGAGTATACTAGGCCCATAACAAAGGGAATAACAACCACGTTTATGAATATAAACAGTGACGGAATAACAAACAAAGCTGTGGTTATTTTGCTTTTGAGTTTTTTATCCATTCTTAAATTCTCCAATCATATTTTTATTTTTTAGATTAAAAGCCTCTTATCGAGGCTTTTAATCTAGTTATATAAGTTATTATTTTGCTGCATTAACCCAAATCGTGTTTATTTCATCTAGTAGCTCATCTGCATTTATTCTATCTGCATAGAATTTTTCCATTGCACTTGAACAATCCTTATCAACACCAGCTGGGAATAAATTGAATGTCCATGGGATAGTCTTTCCTTCTTCTGAGTATGTTGCAATTTCCTTAGATAAAACATCTAATTTACTAGTATCAAAGCCATCATATGCTGGAATTACTTTAAATTTTTCAGTAACAAATACCTGCCCAGCAGGATCAGTAAATAACCAGTCAAGGAACGCAATTGCTCCTGATTGTTGTTCTTTCGATGCAGCTTTATTTACTCTAAAGAAGTTCGAGTTTCCTACTGATAATGACTCATTACCATTTATAGGCATTGGCATCATACCATATTCAAAATCAACTTTATATTCGTCAATTATTCCTTGTGCCCAATTTCCTTGATGAATCATTGCAAAGTACCCTTGGGCAAAACCTGCAACTTGATCATCATAGCTATCCTTAGCAAGATTTGTATATGGTTTTAATGCTTCTAAATCTTTTGCATACTGCATAACTTCTGGAATGTCTTTTAACTTTAGTTCTCCACTTATAACCTTAGGTATAGCCTCTTTGTAGTTACTCATTGTTGCAAATGGCCAGTTAAATGGGTGCATAAATTGGAAGTATGTTTCTTTTGCAAAAGCTATTGGGCTTTTAACACCTTTAATCTTAGCAAGCTTCTTACTTGCCTCAACTAGATCATCTGTTGTCTTGATAGTAGCTGCATCTATTCCTGCTTCTTTAAACATAGTTTTGTTATATATTAATCCAAAACCTTCAATTGCCATTGGTAGACCGTATAACTTGCCATCTTTCATTGCGTCATCAGCTTGTCCTTTAGATATTTTTGCTGCTGCTTTTGCAGAATCAAGTGGTGCCATGAAATCGAAAAACTTATCAAACTCACTACCACTTCCACAAGTAAAAAGTGTAGGTGCTGTTTCTGGGCTTGATGCAAATTGTGTTTGTAGTGTTGTTACCAAAGCATCTCCTGCAGAACCTAATATTTTTACTTCAACATCACTTTGAGTTCCGTTAAAGGCCTTTGCAGCCGCTTCAAGTTCTTCTTGAATTTCGACCTTGTTTTGTATTACTGTTACTATTGCTTTTTCCTTTTCAACAGGTTCAGTTGTTTTTGTATCCCCACTTTTTGAGGCACATCCAGTCATAGTCGATAATGCTAAAACAATAGATAGGATAGTACTTATTGATTTTTTCATGCTAATTCCCCCTATTTTATATTTTCTTTTTGACTTCAAAATGCATTGAATACCTTTACATTGAAAGCCATAAAGTAATCAAAACAATTGAAGTATATTGACATTATATACAATAAATTGTATACTTTTTTATACAATGTTAATATATTTTGCACTTTAGTGTGTTTAATTTTTGTGAGGTGATAATTATTGGATGATATTTATAAGAAACTTGAATATACAATGGCTAGAAATAGATACACCTCTTACATTCATCCCCCCTATCAACTTGAGTGTAAGCTAGTACAAGCTATTCACCAGATGGACAATGATAAGAGTATTGAAATTTTAAAACAAATCAATTCCTTGGAAAGAGCTGAGCTATCTAAGAGGCCGATTAGTTCTCTTAAGTATTCTCTTGTAGCTTCATGTACATTTTTTACAAGAGGTGTAATTGAAGCAGGATTAGATACTGAGACTGCCTTTATGTTAAGTGATTATTATATTAACCTTATTGACGAAACTAACCACCTAGATAAAGTTCAAGCTTTAGAATATAAAATGTTATATGACTTTATTAAAGTTCTAAAAAAATACAAGGAAAATATCTACAATCCGCTTATTAATAGAGTAATCAACTATATAAATAAAAATATAGAAAATAATTTATCCCTAGGGGAAATTTCTACTTTTGCAAAGGTACATCCTAATTACCTTTCTGCTGCTTTCAAGAAGGAAGTTGGAAAAACCTTAACTGAATATATTAATGAACATCGAATTATTGCTATTAAACTGTACATGAATCACGCAAATTCAAGCATAAGTGAAATAAGCTATGTCTTTAATTTCAATCATATAACTTACTTTTCTCGCTTTTTCAAAAAACACACCGGGTTAACACCAAGGGACTATAGAAAGCAGTGCTCAAACACAAATTCCTTGGTGGAGTAAACTGAATAAGTTGACCCCTAATATAAATAAGTAAAAAAAGCACTCAATCATTTATTAAGATTGAATGCTTTTCTACTTTGTTTTTGCTCATACATCAATTGATCTGCGTATTCCAAGACTTGATAGAGGCTTTCATAATCCTTTGCATAACATGCCATCCCATAACTAAATTTAAGCCTATATGGCTTTTTTTCTGTATTATTGTATGCATCAACATGATCCTTAAAATTAACCCATTCTATAGAAAATAAATATCCCAAGAATAGAATACTAGGAGTCACTATAAATCCAGCTATATTGACTAGCTTATGCAATACCATAAATTGCTTCATATTTGGATTATTTAATATGACACTAAATATCTCTAATATTAAGGTAAGCCACGTTAATCCCATAATACATAAAAATAATTTATTAGTTGTATTTTTTCTATTCATATTAAAATAAGCATGTACAAGTAAAACAATTAGTAATATGGATAAAACAATACTTATTTGAATTTGTAATAAAATATCCATTTTAAATTTACTCCATTTCTATATACTTTTTTGCACATATTTCATATTAATTATAGCATTAATTCAATATTATAAAAGCTTTGAGTTATAAGAATTTCTCCCTATAACTCAAAGCCACTATATAATAAAAAATACTGTTATAATATAATACAAATTAAGCTACCATTACCCTCATTTATAATCCGTTGTAATGTCTTTTGAATTTTCACTTGAACGTCATCAGGCATTTTTATTAACTTATTTTGAAGACCTTCTTTAACTAATACTTCTAAAGATTTACCAAACATGTTACTCTGCCATATTTCGGATTTATCGTTCTCAAATTGTTCTATAACAGAATTATAGAATTCTTCACTTTGCTTTTCTGTACCCATTATAGGGGATATTTCTGTTTGTATATCGGCTCTTATAAAGTGAAGAGAAGGTGCCGATGCCTTAAATTTCACTCCGTATCTACCACCATGTTGTATTCTTTCAGGTTGGTCTAAGGTAATTTCTGAAAGTTCTGGTGCTACTAATCCATATCCTTTTTCCTTAACATCCCTTAAAGCATCTGCGATTTTATCATATTCAACTTTAGCCCTAGAGAATTCCCCCATTAATGTTAACAAATCATTTTGCCCTTTTATTTCACAATCACAAGTTTCACCTAGTATTTTGTAAAATAACTCATTTTTAGGAATTAGATTAACTCTAGCAGTCCCTTCTCCCATATTCATTTCATCAATTCTAGCAGAATCTAAGAAGTCTACTTCTTTAAAGCTTAATAGTGATTTATTTATATCTCTAACTTTAAAAATGTCCTTGCACATATCTTTTAAGAATTTCATAAAGCTAATTTTCACCCAATGTTTAGAACTTAAGTTTTCAATCCATTCTGGCATATCTATGTTAATTTCTTTAACTGGGAATTCTTTAAGAATTCTTTGGAATATATTGGCTATATCCTCCTCCTTCATATTTAGTACATCCATAACTTGAACTGGAACATCATATTTTTCTTCTAATTCCCTTGCTAAAACTTCTGTTTCAGGGGCAACAGCATTTTTAGAATTTAACACCATTATGAAAGGTTTATTAATGGCTTTAAGTTCATCAACTACTCTTCCTTCAGCTTCTAAATATTCTTGCCTTTCTATACCTGTAATAGAACCATCTGTAGTAATTAAAAGGCCAATAGTAGAATGCTCATTTATTACCTTTTTTGTACCAATCTCTGCAGCTTCCTCAAATGGAATCTCATAGTCATACCAAGGAGTTGTAACCATTTTAGGTGTCTCCCCTTCAGCGTATCCGAGCGCTCCTTTAACAATATATCCAACACAATCAACCATTCTAACTTTGAATTTTGTTCCACCTTCAAACTCAATTTCAACGGCTTCGTTGGGTACAAATTTAGGTTCAGTGGTATGAATAGATTTCCCTGAACCGCTTTGAGGAAGTTCATCTGTTGCTCTTTCTTTTTTATGAGGATTTTCTATTCTAGGAATTACCATAAGCTCCATAAATCTTTTTATAAATGTAGATTTTCCAGTCCTTACGGGTCCAACAACTCCTACATAAATATCCCCTTGAGTTCTCTCCGCTATATCTTTATATATATCAAAATTATCCAAGATATACCCCTCCCAATACTTATTATTAACATTATAAATATATTTTAGATAACAATAAATTATTACTATAGAATGAAAATATATATAAAAAAACCAGTTTTCCATTAATTTACTAACGGAAAACTGGCCTTCTATACTAAAACTCGTCTTTTTTATTTCTCGACATCAATTCGTGTACTCCATATTTGGGGTCCTTACCTTCAAATAGTACTTTGTAAAGTACATCTGTAATAGGCATAGAAACCTGCTGCTTCTCTTTAAGTTCATAGAATGCTCTTGTAGCTTTTATGCCCTCAACTACCATTCCGATGTCCTCGCAGGCCTTTTCCATAGAAACACCCTGCCCAATTAAAATACCGGCTCTTCTATTTCTACTATGCATACTAGTACAAGTTACTATAAGATCCCCCATACCCGTTAAGCCATAGAATGTTTCAATTCTACCTCCAAGCACAGTTCCTATTTTTATGATTTCACTCATTCCTCTTGTCATAAGAGCAGCCTTAGAATTATCACCATATCCTATGCCATCAGACACACCTGCAGCTAAGGCAATAATGTTTTTAACTGCACCGCCTATCTCTACTCCAATAATGTCTTCATTAGTGTAAACTCTAAATTTACTTGTCATAAATACATCTTGAATAATCTTTGCATACTCCATTTTTTTAGAAGTAACAACTACCGTTGTAGGTATATCTAAAGCGACCTCTTCTGCATGACTAGGACCTGAAAGTATTACTATAGGGTTATTTTTAATTTCTTCTTCTATAACTTCAGAAATTCTTTTTGATGAACCCTCTTCAATTCCCTTTGCAATGCTAACCACAATTTGATTTTGTTTTAAAAGTGGTGATATAAACTTACTTAAGTCTCTTATTGCATGTGAGGGCACCGCGAGTACTATTATATAACTATCACTTATTACTTGTTCTATGTCAGTGAATGCTGTCACTCCTGCTGGTACGATAACGCTGTGCAAATATTTAATATTTTCCCTTTTAATGTTAATATCATTAATAACACTAAGTTTTCTATCCCACATGCTAACACTCGTTCCTTTTTTGGCAAGCATTATTGCTAATGCAGTACCAAAACTCCCACTACCTAAAAAAGCAACTTTTGACATTCTATTCCTTCCTTTCCCTAAATATAAGTCTTATGCCTGTTCCGTTAAACTCAAATGCACTTCTCAATTGGTTTTCTAAATATCTGTGATAAGAGAAATGCAGTAAATTTTCATTATTTACAAAGAATACAAATGTTGGTGGTTTAGTGTCTACTTGAGTAACATAGAATATTTTTAATCTCTTATTTGCTACAGTTGGAGGTTCTTTCATAAGTACAGCCTTATTTACAACTTCATTTAGTATCCCTGTAGAAATCCTTTTCGAATAATTATCAAAACATTCTTTAACTGTTGCTAATACCTTATGTACTCTTTGACCTGTTTTTGCTGAAATAAATAAATAAGGAGCATAAGCCATAAAGTTTAATCCTGCTTGTAATTTCTTTTTATAATCAAGCATGGTTTTGTCATCTTTTTCAATAAGATCCCATTTATTTACTATAACCAAAATGGCTTTTTTCATTTCATGAGCAAAGCCTATAATTTTCTCATCTTGGTCACTTAGTTCATCCGTAGCATCAAGAATAAGTATAACAACATCAGCCCTCTCAACAGCAGCTAATGACCTAATAACACTATACCTTTCAATTCCTTCTTGCACTTTGCTTTTTCTTCTTATTCCTGCAGTATCTATAAGAACAAATTTACCTTCTTTAGTTTCCAATTTACTATCAATGGCATCTCTTGTAGTACCTGCGATATCAGTTACTATGTTTCTTTCTTCTCCAAGCATTTTATTTATTAGCGATGATTTACCAACATTTGGCTTACCTACCACTGCAACTTGAATATATTCTGTCTCTTCTGTACTAGCATAAATACTGTCAAAATGTGCTACTACTTCATCAAGCATATCTCCAAGCCCAAGTGCTTGAGTTGCAGAAATAGCTATAGGTGTACCTATCCCTAAATTATAGAATTCAAAGGCATTTGCTTCTAGTTGGAGATGGTCTATTTTATTTACTACGAGTACTATTGCTTTTTTGCTTTGTCTAAGCATTTGAGCAACTTCATAATCTGCACCTGTAACTCCTTGTTTACCATCTACAATGAATATTATAACATCTGCTGTCTCTATAGCTATTTGTGCTTGTCTTCTCATTTGAGCTAAAATAATATCTTGACTTTCAACTTCGATACCACCTGTATCAATTATTGTGAAATTATGCCTTAGCCAATCCGCATCCGCATAAACTCTATCTCTTGTTACACCTGGTTTATCATCAACTATTGATATTCTTTTACCTGCTAACTTATTAAATAATGTAGATTTCCCAACATTAGGTCTTCCTACTATTGCTACAATTGGTTTTGCCATTATTCTTCCTCCCGACTATTTTGGTTTATTATGTGGATTAAATCTTCTCCTGAATAATCACATATTAAAACTTTTTTACTTAAACTTTTTTCTAAATCACTTATTGTAATATTATCTAAGAATATTTGTTCCTCATAATTCCCTAATTCATATCCACCTTTTAACATATTGCTAGGAATTACTAAATACTCACCTAGCTTTTCATTTTTCAGTCCATTGATTATGTCGCTACCTGTTAAAAGACCAGCTACTGTAATAGTTTCCCCAAAAAAATAATTTGTTATTTTTTTAACATCAATTTTAATTTTGTTATTAGTTGCTGTAATTTTCTCAGCTACCTTTAATATTTCTGCGTAAGCAGAGTGTCCTGTTATAAAGGTAAAAGTTCCCCCAATATTTAGCTTTAGGGATGTTACATCTTCATCAATAACACTTCTAAGTAGCCTTATCATACCAATGCCATCTTCTAACTGCTGGTAACCATCATAGAACTCTTCTCCTGGAACATCAATTCCAGATGTAACATAGAATTCATCAGACAACCTTATAAAAGGTGATCCTATTTCTCTAATGTATTTCTCTTGTAATTCTTTTACACTTTCGATTTCTTGCGTTGCAGTATTCTTATCATATAAGGTTAAATTAAATAATCCTTCTCTATACTTTGTTACTCCAACTGGTACAACCGCCAAATTTTCAATGCTAGGATAAAGTTTATATAAATCCTCAATTGTTCTTATAAGCGCTGCCCCATTGTTAATACCTGGACAAGAAACCACTTGACAATTAATTTTAATATCAGCCTTGGCCAACCGCTTTAACCTATCATATACATTTCCAGCAGATTTATTATTTAACATTAGCTTTCTAAGTTCTGCATCAGTAGTATGTACTGAAACATTAATAGGACTTATCTTATATTGAAT
The DNA here is from genome assembly GCF_016650095.1 of Clostridium sp. Taxonomy (GTDB): domain Bacteria; phylum Bacillota; class Clostridia; order Clostridiales; family Clostridiaceae; genus Clostridium_AD. The sequence goes on from NZ_JAENWL010000046.1 coordinate 12,058, forward strand.
TATCCTATCAATTTCGTCTTCTTTCATATTGGTTAAGGTTACGAAATTGCCTTGAAAAAACGATAATCTTGAATCATCATCTTTAAAATATAAAGTTTCTCTCATTCCTTTTGGCAATTGGTCAATAAAACAGAATATACATTTATTATGACAACTCTTCGGTTTATCCAAAATGGCATCAATAAATTGGATTCCTAAATCTTCATCATATTCCTTTTCAACTTCAATATCCCAAACTTCTCCGTTATTCTTTTCTATCTCAATGTTAAGAAGTTCATCTGTAATTAAAAATTTGTAATCTATAATGTCTACTACATCATTGCCATTTATACTAATTAATTTATCTCCCACTTCTAACTCAATTTCTTCTGCAATACTTCCTGGAAGTATCTTAGCTATTTGGTTTTTCATTTTTACCTCCTGCTCAACCATAATATTTAATTTATAATAAGCAATTAGTTTAATAATAAATTATAGTATTCCCTATGCTATATTACATGAATTAACTCCCTAAGTCAACGCTATAAGCCTTTAAAAGAAGAAAAAATGGCATATTTCGCGCTTTTCAAATAAATTATATAATAATTTTGAAATTATTATATAATTTACTACAGATTAAAAATACCTCCTAAGAAGGAGGTACTAAAATGCTTCTATGCAATATTTTCTTATAATATTCTTACCATCTTCACTTTTTAAATACTGAAAAAGATCTTTTAAACTATCTTCTTTGTCTTTAGAATAATATACTTTTATTGGAAATCTCAAAGCATAAAGTTCATTTTTTAAATTCGAAATAGTAATTTGAATACCACTTAACTCTAAAAACTTACTTTCTTTATTATACCACTGTCCTGGTATAATACCTATAGCATTTTTATTCTGAGCAACAAAATTTTTCATTTCTTCCATACTTGATACATATTGAGTGTTTTTGCTCATTTGTTCTTTTACAGGCGTATCCATTATTCCTTTATTAAATTCTTGCTGGACTGAATTCAAAACATTTTTAAAGGCTACAGGTACAATCATTTTTGATTCACCCTTTAATTGCTCCCAGTTTACTATATTTCCAGTATATATTTTTTTTAATTGGGAAGTTCCCAAACTATTTACATTATTACTATTGTTAACTATAATACCTACACCATCATAGGCTAGAATTTCAGCTTCAATATCTTTATTGTCTGACTCCACATATCCAATTAATATATCCACTTCAGATTTATATAGTTTTTCAAATGCGATTTCTCTATCGGCAGATTCCACAGTAATAACAGGGTCATTATTAAAATTGTAATCATTTACTAAATCATTTACCATGGGCATAACTGTATCTTCACAAATAATTTTAATGGTTTTAGACTGTTTGTCTTTGATTGTTGCATCTTTTTTACATCCTGCACTAATCATTATCATGCTAATGCAAAAGATTGCTGAAAAAGCCTTTAAATTTTTCATATTCATAATCACTACTCCACTACAATATTTTATATATAAGTTATTCAAGATAATTGTAGTTTTTGTATTTTCCATAAAAACTATTCGTTTAAATTAATTTTTTCACCAGTAACTTGGTAAATTGTCCATTCACATATGTTTGTTGTATGGTCAGCAATTCTTTCTAACCACTTACAAATAAATATAAATTGAGTGGCTTGATTTACTGTATTTTGATCTTTAATCATTAATTGTAAAAGTTCTCTAAATACTTCCTTATATATAGCATCTACTTCATCATCGCGCTTGCAAACTGCATATGCCTTATCAACATCTCCAGCCACGTAGGCATCTAATGCATCCTTTATCATACGTACTACTATTTCAGCCATCATAGGTATATGTACTAGTTGTTTTATATACTTTTCATCTTTTAATCTTAAAGTGATTTTAGCAACATCAACAGCATGATCAGCCATTCTCTCGAGGTCTGTTACTATTTTTGTTGCTGTGAAAATATTTCTTAAATCTATTGCTAAAGGCTGTTGCATGGCGATTAATTTTATTGCTTTGTTTTCTATTTCTCTTTCCATTTCATCAACTATATCATCATTTTTCATTATTTTCTCAGCTTTTTCAGTATCTTGAGTAACTAAAGCGTCGATGCAGTCATGAATTTGTTTTTCTACCATGCTTCCCATTCTAATTAAATCATTATGAAGTTCTATTAGATTCTCTTCAAATACTTTTCTTGCCATAATATCACCTTCCTTTTTATATTTTAACCAAATCTTCCTGTAATATAATCTTCTGTTCTTTTATCACGCGGTTTATAAAATATTTCCTCGGTTTTTCCATTCTCCACAATTTCTCCATTTAAGAAAAATGCTGTATGATCAGAAATCCTACCTGCTTGTTGCATATTATGAGTAACAATTATAACTGTATACTTTTTTTTAAGTACATCCATTAATTCTTCAATCTTTAAAGTTGAAATAGGATCTAATGCAGAAGTCGGCTCATCCATTAGTAAAACCTGAGGTTCTACTGCCAAAGTTCTAGCTATGCATAAACGTTG
>NZ_JAENWL010000247.1 GCF_016650095.1 Clostridium sp.
ATCTTTTTGTGTAATTCTTTTATTAATCATATTATAATTATACACCAAAAGTGGATTCCTCGGAATCCACTTTTGTATTTGGAAAAAAAAAAGAGCCATCTCGCTCTAGAAATTACTTTCTATTTTGAGACAGCCCCTTTTTATTTTTGTTTATCTTGATATTCCTGTTAATTGTAAAACTACAAACCCAGCAAAAAGTATAAAACATATAAAATAGCTTATACCTAAATAGTCCTTAATGCATGCATCATCAATCTTGCCACTATAGTCTCCATAACTTTTTAGGTAATGCATATTATTACCATTATAATGGAAGTAAAAATTAACTGATTCTATATAAGCGGCTAAAATATCGACATTTAGAAGAGGTATTTTCATAAAATTATTAATGTAATCCCCTTTAAATTTTATATTTAACTTTTGGTTTCTTAAAACATAAATTACATATAAAAATGCTTGCCCTATAAATGATGGAATTATGGTAGCAAAAGACACCAACATACCTATTATGTTCAAATTCTCATCCCTGCTTATATTATAGAGTAGCGTAAATACAATAGCCACTGCATTTCCTAATATTAAAACATAGAATAGTGGTGCAATAAATCCACATATAAGTGCCTTAGATATAGTGGAGATTGTGTCATAAAAATGCATTTTTTCAGAGTGATTTAAATTTTTCCTCTCTGTATTACTTATATCTACTATTATAAAAGCGGTAATGGCATTGTATACTTCATTTCCTTCTATAAAAAAAATCTTTGCCATAAGAGTAAGCCCTATATATATAGCAATTACAACGCAAAAATATAAAAATTGAACCACATATACATTTTTAATTATTCTCGTAAGCTTTATATTAACAAAATTAAATAACCCTTGCCGATCTAGTTTCCACAATAATATACTAAGTAAACATCCACTTACATATCCTATCCCCATTTTCACCACTCCTATATCATATTGTTACCTGCTTTATTAATAATATATGAGAAGTTTCCTTAAATTAAAACCATTTTCTGAAGATGCTTAAATAATATATTTATCTGCTTAAGTTATTAGCCATTTGCCACATTTCATCAGCAGTTTTTAAAGTAGCAGAACTAAGCTGAAAAGCTCTTTGGGTCATAAGCATTTCCGACATTTCTGTAGCAATATCAACATTTGATAGCTCTAAAAATCCCTGCATAACAGAATAATCAGTACTATCTTTTACCGTTGAACCAGGCTTTGTTATAAATAAACCGTCACCTGCAGCAATCAGTGAATTATCACCTATAACATTTGAAATTTTTACTTTCCCTAGTGGTGAATCTCCATTGCTCCCTTTTATAGTTACAATACCTTTTGAATCTATATTAAAATTATTTTTATCAAATTCAAATGGTCCTCCCACTTTATTGATATTATTACCCTGTCCATCGATTATACTTAATCTATTTCCCTTTTGGTCAACTATAGTTCCATTTGCATCTGTAGTGAAATTACCTGATCTTGTATACGCCTTACTACTATCTGACAGAACCACTTCAAAATATCCTGTACCATCTATAGCTAAATCTGTTGGAGCGTCTGTAGATATCAGCTCACCTTGCATATTATCTCTTGTCCATTCTCCTAGTCTAACACCAGTACCATTTTGCAGTATTGTTTTACCATTTACATCCGCCGATACTGGATATCCTTTTCTATCAAGTGACTCATAAACAAGGTCTTTAAAATTTGCATTTATCTTTTTATACCCGTTGGTATTTACATTAGCAAGATTATTTGATATAATATCCAATCTTTCCTGTTGGGCTATCATAGAACTTTGACTATTCCATAAAAGTCTTAACATAAGCTCTTAACCTCCTTAATTTATTATTTTACCTTACTGTACCTACTTCATTAACAGCTTTTCCTAAAGTTTCATCTATAGCTTGTATAACCTTTTGGTTACTTTCAAAATTTCTCATAATCGTCATCATATTTATCATTTCACTTGCAGTATTAACATTAGATTGTTCTAGTGCGTTTTGCCTTACTGTAATATTCGCAGTTTCAATAGGATTTGCACCCTCAAATAAATTATCGCCAATTTTTTTAAGACTCTTATAATCTTGAAAGTCCACGGTATTAAATTCATATAAACTTTGACCATTAATAGTTATATTTCCAGATTTATCAACTTGAAGTTTTCCATCAGAAACATTTATGGGTTCAATTTGACCCGTTGCTTTACTTTTGCCTAACACTTTGTCTCCACTATCTGTAGCTAAATACCCTTGTCCATCCACATGAAAATTACCACCTCTGGTATAATAATTCTTATTATCAATACCATTATCCCTTTGCACTGTAAAAAAACCCTTTCCTTCAATGGCAAAATCTGTTGGTTTATCCGTAGTTTGAACAAGCCCTTGAGTAAAGTAAGTGTTTAAATCATCAATTTTACTTCCCATACTAAGGGAACCAATAGTATTCCTAGTATTTTGACCATTTTCGATTTTATCGTAGTTTTGTATTAGAACATCATCAAACTTTTTAATAGAAAGATTTTCACTTTTAAAACCTATTGTATTCGCATTTGCTAAATTATTAGTTACTACACTTTGTTTAGCTTCTCCAGTTATAAGTCCTGAGACTGCTGTATAAAGACCTCTAATCATTTTACCACTTCCTCCTTCGTAATAATTGGCATCTCACCTGGGTAATACATACCATACCCTCTAGCTTTTATTTCAATCTTACCTTTACTCATTTCATAATTTATTTTAACACCACTGAGTAATATAGAAGACATAATCATACCTATACCTATTCCTATAAGAAGTTTTCTATCACTTAGAAAGTCTATTAACTTCTTTATCTTATATATAAATCCTTTATTAATATCACTTCCCCCTTACCTAAATGCAATATTTCTGATACCTCTGTCGTAGATAGACCCTCACTAAATAACCTTTTTATTTCCTCAATTTTTTCACTATTACTATTACTATTACGCGTACTAGTACGAGTAATAGGTTCATCTATAATAATTTTATTATCACTTCCAACATAAATTTTCTCATTATCATTTTTATAGTTAACATCTTTTGAATATGCCCCACTAAGTTGTTGCTCTTCATTTTTATTTAATCTATTGCTTTTTTCAATAATTTCTTTCATATACATTATTTCACTTTGAAGTTCCGAAATACTTTCAGAGCATTCTCTTCTAATTTCACCTAATCTAATGTCATAATCATGAGTATTTTCTATAGCATTTCCTAGTACCCCATTAAAGGAGTTATTCTGCTTTTTAATAGATATGACATTTAAAATTATAAGAATTAATCCTATAAAAATTAATAAACCTGGCATATAATTCACTCCATATTCAATGATTTTATACTAATTCATAATTTAGTTTTACTAGAGCTTTTCTTAAATTAATAAGTGCTCTGCTATGAAGTTGACAAACTCTTGATTCAGATACGTTCAAAATATTTCCTATTTCTTTTAATGTAAGGCCTTCATAATAATACAGCGTTAAAACCATTTTATCTTTTTCCTTTAAGTTATCTAGACCTAATGCTAAATATTCAATTTGCTCTTTTTCTTCTAGCGTCTTTTCTGGACTCGGACTCTTGTCATCTTTTATTGTACCACTAAGAGGCATGTCATCATCGTCAGAGAATATCAGATCCTCAAGGGACACTACCGATATATAATTTATATTATTCTCAATTTCAGATACCTCTTTAAAAGTAATGCCGAGTTCACTTGCAATTTCATGATTAGTTGGTTCCCTGTAGAGACGTTTCTGTAGCCGTTCAATAGCTTCATTGTATCTACTTAGCTTATCCATAGCACCTTTAGAAATAGGGCTGTTCCGCCTAAGTTCATCAATCATAGCACCTTTTATTCTTATTGATGCATAACTTGAAAACTTCATGCCTTTAGTGGAATCGTATTTTCCAAGTGCATCCATAAGTCCGAGCATTCCATAACTAATTAAATCTTCATATTCAACATATTTAGTTTTTCCAATTATTACTCTAGAAGCAATATATTTAACTAAAGGTATATGTTTTTTCACAATTTGCTCACGTACATCGACTTCTTTAGCTACAGACATATGACGCCTCCCTAAATTTTTTTCATCTGTTCTCTCATAAGTTGAAAGATATATTTAATAATTCGTTCGCGAGTTATATTATCTAGGAATTCAAAGCTTAATCCGCAAACATTTCTACCGTCATCATCTTTTACAATTCTCATCACTTGTCCTACAATAAATATATCTTCCTTATTAACAGTTAAGGATACCAAAAGAGAATCATTAAGCACTATTTCTTCTGACACTTTAACCCTCAAGCCACCACCACTTAAATCCACCAGTATAGCCTGTAAATATTCACTATTTTCCACTGTGCTAGGCTTAGTTTTTGGCTCATTCTTAAGATTTTTATATTTAACGGTGCCTATTAGTGGTATTCTTACATATTTTCTTCTCTGGATCTTTTTAATTTCCTTGGGTTTTGATATAAGCAAAATGGGTATATTTTCAAATTTACGTCCTATAACTGTAGATTGAAATTTATAAAAATTTTCCCCTTCACAATAAATCACATCTATCACAGTTCCCTTTGACAATGGAATATACTCACCAGAGTTTGTAGGAATACTAATTGCTATATATTCTTCTGTTACATCCTGTATATTGCTATTAAAATATTTTTCATCAACTAATATTTCCAATTTCTTATTTAATTTAAACTCAACTATAGTCATTATCTCAACCCCTTATGAAAAAATGCTGAAAATCTTCTTAAATAGGCCCTCTATTCCTATGCCACTTGACGTGTCCACTATTCCTTCAATTTTAATTGCAATTGAATTTATATCCTTTGCCGCTTCAGAATTCGGATAACTTACAATTACAGGTTGTTGCGCTCTAACTGCATATGCTAATTTCTTATCTTCACCGATCTTACCTAAATATTCTAGTTTCATATCAAGAAATTTAGTAACAGCATTATTAAATTTATTAAAGGTCAAATTGGCTTCATTATTATCGAGGGACCTATTTACTATAACTTTCGCAGAATTTTTAATATTAAAATGTTTTACAGCCTTAAGCAGGCTATATGCATCTGTTAGCGAGGTAGGTTCTGGCGTTGTTACTATTACTAAATCCTCACAACAAGCAATAAATCCTAAAACACTTTTATTTACACCCGCCCCTGTATCCATTATTATATAATCAAGTCCTGTTAAAGCTGCAAGCTTACTTAAAAATATATTTCTTTGACCTTCTGTGAGATCCTCAACTTTTGTAAGGGCTGAACCACCTGGGAGAAGCTTCACCCCAAAAGGTCCAGTTAAAACAACCTCTTCAATTTCTTTTCCTTTGCTTATAACATCGAATACATTATACCTAGAAGTGCATCCCATTATAATATCATCATTTCCCATTCCTATATCTGCATCAAAAATCATAACTTTCTTGCCCATTTTTTGAAGTGCTATAGATAAATTCACTACTATATTACTTTTACCTACTCCACCTTTACCCGATGTAACAGTTATAATTCTTGGCTTACTAGGGATCTCCTTATCACCATTTTTCACTGCCATTTGTCTAAGCCTTTGCGCTTGGTCTAGCATATTGTATCCTCTCCTAATATAAGACTAACAAGTTCGCCCTCAGATAACTCTTTAAGATCATCAGGTACATTTTGACCAGTCG
>NZ_JAENWL010000188.1 GCF_016650095.1 Clostridium sp.
GTAGCTAGGGTTAGTACTGATAAAAGCATTGTTGATATAATTTTTTTCATTTTTTCAATCTCCATGATTAATTTAGTTTCTGTTACTGTTTATAGTAACAATATGAATGTTACTATAGACAGTAACATTCATATTGTCAAGAAGAACTTTCAAAAAAAGATCTTTTTTGAAGATGTTTGTTTCACTAATTGAGTATAAAAGAGTAATAGAATTTATTTTTTATGCATTTATATCATTAATTGTGCTATACTTTTAAAGATAGTTTAATAATTATTTAAAGTTATGAGGAGTTCCAATGGCTGAACTAAAATTAGTATCTATATTGAGTTTATTAAAATTCAATTTTTTTATCCCTTCATATCAAAGAGGCTACAGATGGGAAACTAGACAAATTATAGATTTGCTAGAAGATTTGGTAGAATTTAGTAGCCGAAGAAATATGAATGAAGGAGAATTTTATTGTCTACAACCTTTAGTGGTTATGGAAAAAATAATTGATGATGGTAATTTATTCTATGAAGTAATAGATGGTCAGCAGAGATTAACAACGCTTCATATCTTATTAACTTATTTAGAAAAAGAAATAAAAGATGCCAATTTATTAAAGGATTGTGATAATTTATATTCAATAACTTATGAAACAAGAGATAAAGAAGGGAAAAGCAGTAAACAGTTTTTAGATAATATTTCAAATACTGGAAATATTGAAGATGATAATATTGATTTTTATTATATGAGAAAAGCTTATACTACTATTGAGAATTGGTTCAAAGAAAAGAAAATAAGTCGTATAAAATTAGTAGAGTCACTATTATTAGAAGATATAAATGATAAAAAAATTGATACCGAAAATAATGTTCGATTTATTTGGTATTTGTTGGATAATAATGAAAATGAAGATTTAAACAAAATTTTTAATAGAATTAATATGGGAAAAATCAAATTAACTAGTGCAGAACTTATTAAGGCTATATTTTTTATTAACAATAATGGAACGGATGAGGAGAAAGAAAAATATCAAACTAAAATAGCATATGAATGGGAAAAAATTGAAAATGAATTAGAAGATAATAATTTTTGGTATTTTCTGAATGGCAAAAAAAATGATAATCCCACAAGAATTGGATTCATTTTTAATTTAATAGCCAAAGAATATGAAAATTTAGTCAAAATAAAAAATAATAAATCTACAGACCTCTATTATACTTACTATATATTTGATGGGATCTTGAAAGAAAAGCTATTAAACAAGGCTGAATTGTGGGAAAAAGTAAAAAGGTATTCTAATATATTGAATGAATGGTATAATAATCGAGAATATTACCATTTAATTGGATTCTTAATTATTTTAGGTTTTCCTATCTCCAAAATATTAGAAAGCTCTAAGTATACTAAGAAAGCAGAATTTTCTATTTATTTAACAAAAATAATAAATGAATACTTTTCTGAGGAATTAAATAAAGCTAATGTTATCGCTATTGGTGAATTAAATTATAAAGATAATTATTATTTAATAAAGAATTTATTACTATTATTTAATATAGTATCAACCTTAGAAAGCAAATATTTAGTATTTCCATTCGAATTATATCTAAAAGAGAACTGGAGTTTAGAACATATTCATGCTCAGAAATCTGAAGCTTTAAAAAATAATGATCAAAGAGAAGCTAGGTTAAAATCCTTACGAACTTTTTTTGATAATTCTAATAATGCTTCAATCTTAGAAGAAATTGATGAAGTTTTATTAGAAAATCCAATAAATGTTGATGATTTATACAATATCGAAAAAAAAGTATTTGATATATTTACAGATGATAGAGATTTTATGGATTCATTAGGCAATATGGCATTGCTTTCTCAATTAGATAATTCAGCTCTTAATAATAATATTTTCCCAATAAAAAGAAATATTATTATAGAATGGGATAAGGTCGGAAATTTTATTCCTATTTGTACAAAAAATGTATTTTTAAAATATTATAGTTCTGATGTAATAGATAATTCAAAATGGGATATGAAGGATCGTTCTACATATATTATAGAAATGAATAAAAAACTGGAAAAATATTTACCTAAAGATATGGAGAACACAAATGGATAATGTATTTAGCTTTTGGAAGTTATTAACAGATTATAAAATTGAAATTCCAAAAATCCAAAGGGGATATGCTCAAGGTAGAGCTATTCCCAAAATTGAAAAAGATATTGTTTTACCCTTTCTTGAAAATTTAAAAAAATCACTTATGGAAAAACAAAAAATGAACCTTGATTTTGTATATGGAAAAACAAATAACACAGGGATAAAAAAGGTTATTCTTCTTGATGGACAACAACGTTTAACTACACTATTTTTATTACATTGGTACTTGGCTATAAAAGAAAATAAATTAATTGATAATAAAGACATTTTAAAAAAATTTACTTATGAAACCAGACCTACTACTACAGATTTTTGTAGAAATTTAGTAACTGAGAGCATAGAATATTCTATTCTTGATAAAAATAAAATAAGTCATACTCTTAGTAATACTATTAGAGATTGTAACTGGTATTTTATGGTATGGAAAAAAGATGCAACAATTGAATCAATGTTGCATATGTTGGATTTAATTCACCAAAAATTTAATGACATAGATGAAGAATTGTTTGATACACTCATATCCGAAAAATTCATTACTTTTAACTTTTTACCTTTAAATGATTTTAACCTGACAGATGAAATATATATTAAAATGAATGCTAGAGGAAAACCATTAACAAAATTTGAAAATTTTAAATCTAAATTTGCTGAACTATTAGACGATATTAGAATTAAAGGAAAACTCGACAACGAGTGGATGAATATATTTTGGAAATTACAAAAAAATAACATAGATCTGGTTGATGACTCTTATTATAAGTTCTTTGAGGTATGTACATTAAATTTTTATACAGAAATTAATACATTAGAAGAATCTCAGTTAAATTCATATGATTTATTCGACATTTATAATGAAGTTTATTTGGATAAAAAATATTTGAATCAAATAATAATTATATTAGATCGTTTATGCGATTATGATGATGATAAGCTTGTAATAAATGCTTTATTTCAAATTAAGGATAAAACTAATAATCCTCCAGATTATGCGAGAAAGTTATATTTTTACGCTATATGTAAATATTTATTTTTGATTAAATCAAATGATGATATTAATAAAGTACTATACTTTAAGTGGTTAAGAGTAATATATAATTTAATAGATAATACTGTTATTGATGGGACAGATGATTTCCAAAAGGCGTTAATTTCAATAAATGATTTAAGCAAACATATAGACAATATTTATGAGTATATAAGTAACGCTCCAGGAACCATAAAGTACTTCTTAAAATCACAGAGAGAAGAAGAAAGTATAAAAGCTCAATTGATAATAAATGATAGTGATTGGGAAGATAAGTTAGTAAAAGTAGAACGTCATATTTATTCAGATGGCACGCAGGGGTATTTTAACGGACACATAGGATTTGTTTTAAAATATTCGTTATTGGATGATGGTTCGTATGACATGAATAGTTTTGAAAAATACGCTAAGAAATTACTATTATTGTTTGGTTCAGACTTTAAAGACGCTAATAATTTTCTTTTCCAGAGAGCCTTATTAGCTAAAGGTGATTATCTTGTTGATATTAATAGAAATCGTACATTTTGTACGTTTAGTGACTCCATAAGAATTAATACATATGGTTGGTATAAAGTTTTTGATGAAGAAAAACCTTCTAAAATTCTTAAATTATTATTAGATGATATCTCAAACGATAAAATGGAAGAAAGCCTACTTAAAGTGATAGAGCAATATTTAGCAGATAGTAACAATCTTCTAAAAGATTGGAGGCGTATAATAATAAAGAATCCAGAAGATATTACTTATTGTGAGAGTAACTTTATTAGATATACTCCACATTATTACGATATAAATAGCAATTTATCAAAAATATATTTACTTTCTAAAACCCAAATGAATGGTAGGCACAAAGACCTATTTAGTTGGAATTTCTTTAGAAATATATTAATTAATGAAAAATATTTATCCTTTAGCCTAGAGTATCAAGATAGTATTTCCTGGGAACCCTCAAACATTGTGTTAAAAGATTATTATTATAATGATAAATGTTACTATTTTCACATGTTTTTAACATTTAAAGACTATGAACCTAATTATTATCAAATTATTGATAAAAATGATTCAAGCCCATGGAAAGAATTAATTAATAATGATTATAAAAATATCAAAGAAGAAGATGTTGTAAGAAAACTTAAAGAATTGGACAAATTACTGTTAGATTTACAAGTAAAGAGTTAAAGTAATTTATTTTATAATACTTAAGGAATTGTTATTAACAGCTAATTGTTCCATACGCAAATGCACAACTTGTGCATTTGCGTGTTCAGGCCAATAAGTTTGAGCTACTATTTACTGTGATCTGCCATTCATGTGGACTCATTAATATTGAAGATAATTTACTATGCTTTTACCTATACATTATTTTCAACTGTTTATACATTTGTAATAGTGCCTTACAATGCTCTTGTTAGTGAAATGAGTACTGAATATAAAACAAGAACAAGCTTATATTATGTAAAAATGGCCTTTTCTCAATTTTCTGCACTTATTGCTATGTTATCCCTAGCTACATTGTTAACAACTTACACAGAGACAACCAAGAACAGGGTTTTAGGCTTGTTGGTTTAATATTTGGTATAATTTATGCTATTCCTTGGGTAATCGTCTATTTTGGTACTTTTGAACAACCTGGATTAATTAAAAATCAAAAGACTTTACCAATTAAAGAAAATTTTGCTCAACTGAAAACACTACTTGAAAACAAAACTTTTAGAATTCATATAGGTATGTATCTTTTAGCATATGTTTCCATGGATATTTTATCAGCATCGTTTATTTACTATACTACTTATTATTTAGGAAGACCTGATAAATTCTATTTCTATCCATGCATTTTTCTATTAAGTCAATTAGGTGCATTAGGGTTTTATATGCATATAGCAAATAAGATTGGTAAAGGAAAAGCATATAGAATTGGTGCCATTATAGTTGTAATAGTAATGCTTGAATTCTTTTTTATATTAGACGACAAAACTCCAAATTCTATTATATACATCATGTGTATAATAATGGGAATAGGTTTTTCTGTGATTATTCCACGTGTTAAGCACCAGTGATATCTTGTAAAGCACCGATTCTACTCAAATGTATAAATAAATGACTTCCTCCATAGAGCACCATCAATATCCTTAAGAGCACCAGTCTAATAATTAAGATTCTTCAATAAAGCACCATTAAAACTGCAAAAATTCTTTCTCCAAGCACTTTATCAAATTGTATGAACATCCACCAAAAGCACCAGTAATATTTATTAGAGCACCACCTAATCTTTAATAAAATATTCATTGAGTACTAGTAATATTTATTGGAGCACCATTGAAACGAGATAAAATACACAGTAGAGCACCTGCAAGAATATCTTTTGGAGCACTATTTTATATTGCTTTTTTGTTCATTCAGCACCAGTATTGCCATTGTACTAAACTATGTATAAATCGATGAAGGAATGAGCCTACTAGCTACACACAGGACTTAGTATTAGTCTTACCTTACTGGTAGTTAAGATCTTAATAAGTGGCATCTGAAGAGGATACTATTCAACTATTTTTTATACAGGTGACACAAAAAGTAAGGCTCCAAAAGATTAGGTGCTGGAAAATAAGTAAGTACAATTACTAATAAAGCTAGTTCTATCAAATTTAGATCAGCAAACATGAGAAAAATGCTAAACCAATAATATATTTAGAAAAAGTGGTGCTCTACTGAATATTTGGTGGAGCTCTTAGCAATATTAGTGGTGCTCAACCCATGCATCGGTGGTGCATTTCCCGTGGAATAATCATTGCGATAATTCCAATGCCTTGGGCAATGTTACCTGAATCATATGATGTAGAAATACTTTGTCATGGTAAAGATAGGTCTGGAGCCGTTTCTGGTATGTTTACACTTATTAGAAAACTCATTCAAGCAGTTGTATTTGGGCTATTTGTAATTGCACTAGGACTTATGGATTTAATGGTGCATTAACAACACAAAGTCCTTCTGCAATAAGGGTAATTAGAGTATCATTTACTTTTGTATCTTTTATATTAATGATTTGTGGAATCTTTCTAAGTTACAAATACAAAGTAACTCCTAAGGATTTTCAAATTGCTTGTGAAGAAATTAAAAGAATTAAAAAAGGTGGTAAAAAAGAAGATATTGATATCGAAAATAGAAAGATTATTGAAGCTTTAACAGGACATAAATATTAATATTTATTTAAAAGACTATACATTTACTTTTTTATGGCAATTATGCTAATTTACTGAGACCCTTATCTTAAGGATAAGTGGGGAAATAATCTTAACGGTAACACTATTACATTTATTGAGTGTAACATATCAGTAAAGACGCTCGCTTATTATTTCTTAATTTTTCATACAACTTTAATATCAGTATTATATCTTTTTATATAATTATGATATCAATTTATTTAGTTTAAACATCAATGATTATTAATTAAATAGCTGGTAATTTCGTTTTAAAATATTATTAATCAATAATTTTGTTTCTACATTCTATATATCATTTAATAATAATAAAAGAGATCTGAAAAACTTCAAATCTCCTTAAATTTATCACCTATTCAATAAACTGTTGTACTTTCAAATTGAAATTGACTATCGAACAACAGCATAAAGAACAGGTATATTTTTTAATATTTAATTTATATTAATTATCTTTTAGTAATAGGGTTACCATAATAAGCAGCAGTATAAAGCATTTTTACATCTGCAACAGTTGGATCACCAGGGTTTGTTAATGTACAAGGATCATCAAATGCACGTTGACTCATTCTATCAAGTACTTCAATGAATTTAGTTTCATTGAA
>NZ_JAENWL010000426.1 GCF_016650095.1 Clostridium sp.
ATATTTATCTAGTACATATTTTAACATTTTTGATATATGCATGTTTACTTTATCCATTAATTTGGTATATTAACTCTGTGATTAAAAGTGCCTCTCCAGTTACTAATAAAACCATTTTTAATTATCGTTTCCACAATTTCAACTCCTTACACAGTATAATTAGGTTAATGAAGGCACACTATTCTCCTTTACTATCTTAAGTTGTCTACATAATAGTAATATTTGAAAAATCGTTAATATTTATACAATAAATATAAGTATATATAAAAAAAACACTCTAATTCTATTTCATAGAATTAGAGTGTTTAAACTGCTAATTTTATCGATTTTAAATATAAATGAAACTTATAAACTTATAAATTTCAATTACTATATTATTCTGTTTATTCAAAACAATATATTAACATGATTATAGCATGTAATATCCTTATAGTCAAGAAGAGGCTAATTCTAATTATTGAATAACGTTTGAATTAATATCATATTTAATAATTCATATTATGTTAAGTGTTAATATTGTATTAGAATAGTTTCCTTACTAAGTTTTTCATGAGCTCAGTTTAAGATTAATAGTAATAGCATAAATATGCATTGATTTATAATTAGAATGATACTAAATGCGAATAAAAAAGCGGTGATTAAGGCGACACCATAGTAAAATATGGAAGAGTATGCTTACAGGTTTTACTTTCTAGCCAATTGGTTGACAATATATATAACTATGTATAAAATGATATTAGGTAATGTTAAAAAATAAAAAAATGAGGTGCTTTATGAGCGTGTACGTATCTAAATAGATTAAACTTTATAATTAAATAAATCTTTAAAAGGGCATAGTATACCTTTATTTGTTATGGATTTATTTAGTGATATCTATGAAGATACAAATCCACAAAGTGCCGTTATAGTTATAAGGAATGGATAATCCCATTTCTTATGAAGTTACGTATTTTAGCTGTGGGAGTATCCATGGCTTTTTTGTTTTGCAGATAAATAAGACCTTTGCAAAATGAGTTATATAGAAAATGGTAATGAGATTTATCCAGGATTAGTATCTCAATAGAACAAATTGTTTTATATAAGGAGAGAGAAATGAATATAAAAGCATTTAATAAGTTGCAATATAATGAACTGAAGGAAATTGTAAAGTCTTATTGTGTAAGTGGACTCGGAAAAGATTTAATAGATAGATTAAAGCCAAGTAGCAGCTTAAAAGTTGTTCAGAATAGGCTTGATGAAACTAGTGAGGGTAGAGCTTTATTAGATACTGTAGGGCATATTCCATTAGAAGGAATCTTTAATATAAAAAGTATTATAGAGAATATGCAAAAGGGGTCAATACTAGAGCCAGAGGAATTAACAAAGATTTGTAACTTTTTGAGGGGCTGCAGAAAAATTAAAGTTTTCATGATGGGAAAAGAACTTTACGCTCCAACTTTAAGTAGTTATGGTAATTCAATTACAGAATTTAAAGCTATAGAGGAAGAAATTGATTTTTCTATAAGAGGCAGTTTAGTAGATTCAAATGCAAGTAAAGAGCTTAAGAAAACTAGAAGACATATAGAAGATACGGATAGTAAAATACAAGAGAAATTAGAGAAGTTTTTAAAAAGCAGTACAAATAAAACTTTTATACAAGAGTTTTTGTCAGCAAGCGAAACGATAGATACACTATTCCTATAAAGGCGGCCTATAAAAATCAAGTTCCGGGGATAATTGTAGAAACATCATCTAAAGGATCTACAGCATTTATAGAACCAAGTGTTATTTCAAAATATACGACAGAGCTTGTGATATTAAAGTCAGAGGAAGCCTTAGAAGAATATAAAATATTAGCTGCATTAACTGAGTTAATATACGATAACTTAAAGGAAATTAATATTAATATAGAGGTAATAGCAGAGTATGATATGATTTTTTCAAAGGCCAAATATAGTAGAGATATAGATGGAATAAAGCCTAAATTGAATGATTATGGATATATAAATATTGCTAAGGGTAAGCATCCATTGTTAAAGGACGCTATCCTTGAAAAGGCAAAAAAGTATGCGCAGGATAAGGATTATAATTTAGAATTAGTAAAAGAAAGTAAGGTAAAAAAGAAAAAAGACGAAGAAGATATACTTAGTATAAAAACTTATACTTACAAAGTAGGGGATAAGGTGTTTCTTATTGAGCATAATGATTTTGCTATCGTATATAAACCTATAGACAACTTTAATAATATAACTGTATTATATAAGGACGACTTTCTAGAGGTTAATGAAAAAAGGCTAAGACTAGAGCTTGAGGCTACGGATTTATACCCAGAGGATTATGACCTTAATACACTATTTGTGGATTTTCAGCAGCGAAAGCTAGAAAGAGACATTGAGAGAGGATCTAAGAAGGCATTAAAGAAAATTCAAAAGGAAATAAGAAATAACAATAACTAACAAAGGGAGTAAAAGTAGATGAATAACCTAAAAATACAATTTTAGGTATTCATCTTCACATTAGGTGGTTTAGGTTTAAGGTTTAATTTATTCAGATATAAGGTACACTCCGGATAGGACTAGCAATGCTCCCAAAATTTTATTTATATCTAAT
>NZ_JAENWL010000076.1 GCF_016650095.1 Clostridium sp.
ACAGTCGAGGAAAACAAAAAAGATTTAATGAAATTACTAATAAAAGTAGGCAGAATTCAATATTACATATGTAGTTATATTTTTGTAGGTTTTGTCTTAGTGGGTAAACAGTTTATTGTGCGTTGGGTTGGAAGCGGATATTCATATTGTTATCTCATTGCAATAGTACTTATGTTTCCTCAAATTTTTTCAATCATTCAATCATTATTTGCTACCATGCTTGAAGCAATGAATATGCATAGAGTGAAGGCATACATATACTTGTCTGTTGCAATTTTAAATGTAATTATATCAATATTACTAGTTAGGCAATATCAAGGGATGGGATGTGCAATTGGTACAGCAATAGGCATGGTTATAAATGCAGTAGCAAACAATTTCTATTATAAATATGTTATAAAGCTAGACATAAAATCTTTTTGGGTTCAAATGTTGAAATTAGTAATTCCAACTTCAATTACGTTTATAGCAGGGTTCTTTGCTTTGCGTTTATTTAGTTTGACATCATATGGTTCAATATTGATGTTTGGTGTTCTATTTACAATAATATTTTTTATTGTATTTTGGTTATTGGGATTTAATAAGTTTGAGAAGAAGATCTTCATTTCAGCATTAAAAATGCGAAGGATTAAACAATAAAAAAGCAAAATAGTTAGAGAGGTGTTTTAATGAAGGATGATAAGCAACTATTAGTGTCTGTGATTATGAGTGTATATAATGAAGAAGAAAATTGGCTAATAGAGTCAATTGAATCAATACTTAATCAAAGTTATAAAAACTTAGAATTTATTATTATTTTGGATAAGCCAGACAACGATAAATTAGATGTTTTAATTCATAAGTATTGCAAAACAGATGCTAGAATACAATACTTTGTGAATGAAAAAAACATTGGATTGGTTAGAAGTCTTAATAAAGCATTAAGTTATGCAAAAGGTGATTTTATAGCAAGAATGGATGCAGATGATATATCAATGTCTGGTAGAATTGAAAAGCAAATGAATTATATGAGTACCCACCCGGATGTAGATTTTATGGGTGCTAGATGCATTAATATTGGTGAAGATGGCATGGAATTATACCGAGATGCAATGATACCAGAGGATATGAAACTAATTAAGAGTTGCCTCGTAAATGTTGATTTTGTTAATCATCCAACTTGGTTTTTCAGAAAAGAATGTTCAGATAAGAACAAAGGCTACAGAGAAATTACATGTGCAGAAGATTATGACTTTTTATTAAGACTTATAACTAACGGATTTAAGCTTGCTAATACAAATGAATTCTTAGTTAGATATAGAATTCGAAGTAGTGGAATTTCTAAAAGTAATTCATTACAACAGCTTCTATACTCTAAACACGTTGTTAAAATGTATAATGATAGGTTAAAATATGGATTTGAAAAGGAATCAATAGAATTTTTAAAAAATATCAAAATTGATGCTAATGAGGAAAATAGATATAGTTTAGCATTAGAAGGACTTACTAAATCAAAAAACTATAAGAAAAAAAATGAAGCATATAGAATTTACTTAATTGGTAAAAGTTATATATATTCAAAATACTTAAGAATTTTATTAAAAGATATCACCTTTCATAAATTCAAGAAGCTATTATATCTAAAAAAGTAGGGGGAATGTTTCATTGAATAGAGTGGATGTCAGTATTATAATACCTGTTTACAACGTTCAGGAATACTTAGCTGTTTGCCTTGATAGTGTTATTAAGCAAACTATTAAAAGTAAAGAAATTATTGTGGTAAATGATGGTTCTACAGATAAGTGTTATGAAATATTAAAAGAATATAAAATAAAATTCCCTGAGCTAATTATTATTAATCAGAAAAATAGAGGTATTAGTGAAACAAGAAATGCGGGACTAAAAGTAGCAAGAGGCGAATACATCGCGTTTGTTGACAGTGATGACTTTATTGAATTAACTATGTTTGAAAGAATGTACTTAGCGGCTAAAAGAGAGAATTCTGACATAGTTATTTGTGATTACATATTGTATAACGAAAAGCCTGATAAACAAAGCTTTGATAAATATAAATCAGAAAAATACATAATAGAAGGAATTAATGAAGAGGGTTATATAGATAAAATTGATGCTTTAAAGAAATTTTTATTGAATGATATAAAGGCTTATACATGGAATAAGCTCCATAAAAGGGAGCTTTTTACTAAAAATCATATTTTATTTCCAGATTTTAAAGTATGTGAAGATACTCCTGCGTCTTTTTTATTACTAGCATATTCTCGAAAAATATTTTCAATGCAGGAACCATTATATTATTATAGGCAAAGAGAAGCATCACTTACAAAAACATTTTCTATAAAATCAATGGAGGATATGCTAGCAGGATGTTATATTATGAGAGATTATATAGAAAAGAATTCTTTGATTTATGAAAAATTAATTCACTATTATAGAGTGTATATGATAAAAACACTATGGGTAATACATAACAAATATTGGATACAATATTGTGAAACAAGAGACAAAAGCAATTATTCTGATTTTAAAAAAATAGTTGCAAAAGAGGTAAGGGGTATAAAAATTTCTGAAATAATAGGTAATAGTGAGCTAACACTAAAGCAGAAAATTAATGCGTTACTTATAAAGACAGGAACTTATGGTCTTATATTCCCCCTATTATACAAACTTAGATATCTAAAGAAATAAACACCACAGCAAGTGGTGACTAGTTGCGTAGGTGATGTCAGCACCTACGGTGATGATTAAGGAGTTGTATTATGGTTGAGATAAGTATTATAGTTCCGATTTATAATGGAGCAAAATATATTAATGAATGTATAGAGATGATAATAAACCAAACATTTAAAAACTTTGAGTTAATAATAGTAGACGATGGGTCTACTGATAATAGCTTCGAGATGTGCAACGAATATGCAAAAAAAGATAATAGAATAAAATTAATTAGTAAAAAAAATCAAGGAACCTGGGCGGCTAGAAATAAAGGAATAGATATTTCTTTGGGTAAATATATTATATTTTTTGATTGCGATGATTGGTATGAAGATAACTTATTAAAGGTAATGTATGAATCCATTGAAAATAACGATGTTGATTTAGTTATATCAGGGCAAACTAATGTTAGTGTAAATAAAGATGGAAAAACTATAAGGAGAACCAAAGTATTACCGGAAAAACACTTTTTTATGACTGAAAATGAAATTCTAGGTAATTATATTCTTTTAAGAAAAGAAGAAATTGGGGATACTCTATGGAATAAGATTTACAAAGCAGAGATCATAAAAAAATATGATTTAAAATTTGAAAATTATAAACGTGGCGAAGATACATTATTTAATGCCAACTATTATGAACACATAAACAAATGCATAGTCATTCCAGAAGCTTTCTACAACTATAGAATTGAAAATTCAAACCCAGTATGGTTAAAGTATTCAGAAAATTATTTAAATGTTGTTTTAGAAGAAAATAACGCAATTATAAATAAACTTGAGCAATGGGGTAAATATAATAGCGATGCCGTTGAATACCAGTCAACTCATTTTACTTATCGTATAATTGAATATTTTTATGGTATAGCTTATCCTAAAAATCATTTAAGTTTTAAAAATAAATGTAAAAAAATAATGAGCTTAATAACTGATGAAGAAGTTAAAAAAAATCTGAAAAATTCCAATGTAATCGGAAAATTTCCTAAATTAATCAGTAGGTTTATGAAATCGAAAAATGTTGTATTAATATTATTTTTAGTAAGAATTAAATTAATACAAAATAATATACGAGACTATAAAATTTGAAGTTAAGTAAATAATATTTAACAAGTATAATTACCATGGAGGTATTAAAATGAACAATGAATCAAATGTAGGCTATAAAGAGTTTATAAATGTAATAAAAAGAGGGAAATGGACTATATTACTGATAACATTGCTGGCAACATTAGTAGCACTTTCAATTAGTTTATATTTAATGAAAAGCGCTAAACCAGTTTATCAAACAAAAACAAGCGTTATAATCGGTAAAAAAGAAGATATAGTTAATGCTAAAGGTTTTATAAGTACATTTGAGGAAATTGCAAACTCTAGCACTATTGCAAAGAATGCTAGTGTGGCATTGAAGGGCTCTCTTTCTCCTTTAAAAGTTAAAAAGAGTTATGAGATTAGTGTATCAGATTCTACTCCGATTTTAACAATTACAGCTAGCGGAGAATCACAAAAGGAGTCAATGCAAATAGCTAAAGCAGTTTATACCTCTTTTTCAAAAGAGGTTTTGAGAGTATATCCGTCGCAGACCATGAAAATCATGGAAAATTCAGTCCAAAATGATGTTTCGAACAGTAAATTTAAATTCCTTAATGTTATATTAGCATTTTTACTTGGACTTTTTCTTTCGGTATTTGGTGTGACCTTTGTAGGTTATTTTGATGAGAAAATCAGGACTAAAGATGATGTAGAGAAATATTTAGGGCTCAATGTTATTGGAAATTTACCCAATAGAAGAAGAAAAGATATTTAACGATATTTTAGATAGGAGAGATATTTAATGGAAAAAATAAACAATGCGAAGTATCTTAATTTAGATTTAATAAATGCTAAAGCATTTTACGAATTAAAAGCAAACATTCAGTTTAAGTTCGCTGATAAGGAAAGCAAAGTTATTATGATAGCTAGTGCAGAAAATAAGGATGGTAGGTCTACTACTGCTGCATATCTTTCTTTAGTGCTAGCTGAAAGTGGAAAAAAAACTATACTTGTTGATTGTGACCAAAGAAATTCCAGCATACATAATATGTTTAATTTATCAAACGAAAAAGGTCTAGTCAATTTTTTGACAGGAGATATTAAAATTGAAGAAGCAGTTAATACTACAAAACAAAAGAATTTATCTATAATAACTTCAGGTAGCAAGTCATTAAACTATGCGGAACTTTTTGTTTCATCAAATTTTAATGAATTTATTGTGGCGTTAAAAAAAGATTTTGATTATATCATTCTTGATACTCCACCACTTACACAAGGTGCTGATGCTGAGGTGTTATCAAAGTATACGGATGGATGTGTGCTAGTGGTTAAGTCCGGACAAACAGAAAGAAAATCCGCTACAAAAGCTAAAGAGATTTTACTGAAAGCTAATGCCAATATTATAGGAGTATTTTTAAATAAAACAAGTTATTAATAATTTTACAAAACAAAATAGAGGTGCACACGTATGAAAAATGTATTTATTATAGGTTCAAAAGGAATACCATCAAATTATGGTGGATTTGAAACTTTCGTAGACAAATTAACTCTTTATAAAAAAAGCAAAGATATCATGTATCATGTATCTTGCCTAAATATACGCGATGAACAATTTTATTATAATAAAGCGAGATGCTTTAACGTTAAAGTAAAGGATATAGGTAGTGCTAAAGCAGTGCTGTATGATCTGCAAGCTTTAAGCAAATCTATAAAGTATATCGAAGAACATAATTTGTCTAATTCTATTATTCTTATTCTTGCTTGTCGTATCGGTCCATTCATATCATTTTATAAGTCAAAACTAAAAGATTTAGGAATAAGGCTTTATATAAATCCTGATGGACATGAATGGAAAAGAAGTAAATGGAGTATGCCAATAAGAGCTTACTGGAAATTTTCTGAGAAATTGATGGTTAAGCATTCAGATTTACTAATATGTGATTCAAGAGGTATAGAAGAATATATAAAAACAGATTACCAAATGTATAATCCTAATACTACATTTGTTGCTTATGGAGCTGAAATTGAGAGATCTAAGCTAAATGGGAATGACACAGTAATCACTAACTTTTTTAATGAGTTTTATGTAAGAAAAAAGGAATACTACTTAATAGTTGGCAGGTTTGTACCTGAGAATAATTATGAGACTATGATAAGAGAATTCATGAACTCTGATGTTGATAAGGATTTGGTTATAATTACAAACCTTGAGAAAAACAAGTTTTATGAAAGATTATTAAAGGTGACGAACTATATTAGTGATAAGAGAATTAAATTTGTAGGAACTGTATATGATAATGAACTTCTAAAAAAGATAAGAGAAGAAGCATTTGCATACATCCATGGACATTCTGTAGGGGGAACGAATCCGTCACTACTAGAAGCACTGTCAAGTACTGATATTAATTTGCTCTTAGATGTTAATTTTAATAGGGAAGTTGGAAAAGATGGAGCTTTATATTTTAATAAACAAGATGGTGATTTAGCGGCTTTAATAAGTAAAGCTGAAAAATTAAAAGAAGATGAGATAAAAACAATATCTAAAACTGCTACAAATATAATTGCAGATTTTTATTCTTGGGACAAGATTGTTAATGATTATGAAGAACTTTTTTTATAAATAAAGGAGGTGTATTGTCATTAAAATATTACATTATTCTCTTGGGCTACCTCCTTTTAGGACAGGAGGATTAACTAAATACTCTGTAGATCTTATGTTAAGTCAAATTAAAAATGGTGACGAAGTTAACCTACTATATCCAGGGCATTGTACGCTAAGTAGAAAGTTACGGATTACTAAGGATACATCATTTAAGGGTGTTAGGGTATTTGAAATATTAAATCCACTTTCCATTCCGTTATTAAGTGGAATACCGAGTCCAGAAGAGTATTTGAAAGATATAGACGTGAATATATATATTGATTTTTTAAAGGACTTAGATGTGGAAATTATACATATTCATACGCTAATGGGCCTTAATAAAGAGTTAATTGAAGCAGCACAAAAGTTAAATATAAAAACCATATTTACATCTCATGATTATTTTGGGATATGCCCTAAAGTTAATCTTATTAATTTACAAGGGGTAATATGTACGGATTATGACAACGGGAAAAACTGTATTGAGTGCAACAGAAATGGATACAGTAAATCTTTAGTTTTACTTATGCAGTCAAAGAGTTATAGAAAACTAAAGAATAGTTCTATCCTAAAAAAGTTAAGAATGTATAAGCAGAAAATAATTATTAAAAAAAACAATGATTTAAGTTTAGTCGAACAGGTAATAGGAAAAAATAATAATGACTCTTCGGCGGGTGCATATGTTAAATTAAGAAAGTACTTTATAGATATAATTAATAATATAGATTATATTCATTACAATAGCAGTGTTGCAAAAAATGCATATGAGAAATATATTCACAATGAAAATAATGGAATCCTTAATATTACTCACTCAAATATAAAGGATAATAGAATACAAAAGAATAGTAATAGTAATGACCCATTAAAGATAACATATATTGGATCTATAGAGAAATATAAAGGTTTGTTTTTTTTAATGCATGTGATTGAAACGTTATGGAAAAATAACATTAATAATTGGAATTTAGATATTTATGGAAGAAACGTAAATATAAATATAGATGAATTTATGGGAAAAGTAAAGATAAAGGGTACTTATGATTATTCTGAATTAGAGCAAATTTTTAAGAATACAGATGTACTAATTGTACCGAGTATTTGGTATGAAACATTTGGATATATAGCTTTAGAGGCATTTTCTTATGGTGTGCCTGTAATTATGACTGACTTCGTAGGGTTTAAAGATATGATAATTAATGGAGTTACTGGTATCATAATTAAGGCTTCAGAAGATGAATTATATAATAATTTGCAAACTATAATAAAAAGCAGAGAAAAATTATCTTATATTAATAAAAATATAATTGAGCTACCAAGTATTTATACAATGGAAAAACATACCCAGGATGTAATGAAGTTGTACACAGATTTAATTAAAGGAGTGGAGAAATAGTTAACAACACTTCAGAAGGAAAGCCTCCTTCTGAAGTCGTTAATATTGCAACTTCACAGGAGATGATTTAATGGAAATATTAATGGCATTATTGTATGCTTTTCACCAGATGGTTGCTAATTTACCTTTTGTCAGTAGTACTTTAACTGGCAATTTAGATTTTTTTTATGCAATAGGTATAATAGGAATTATTTTTGTTATATTCAAAAGAAAAAGAGATATTTCACTCTTAATAATATGTGCATTACCAATTGCAATATATGGTATCATTCAATTTATGATTATGGAAAACTTAGATATACAAAAGCTTGTGGTGAATATTTCCAAAATTACTATTTGTATTTCACTAATGATTTTGGTATCTAGGAAAATGAATGATTTTAAAGTTAAAAAATTTATTGATTATATATGTAGAATATATATAATATTTACACCCATAGCTTTGATATTTACGAAAAATGAGTATTTTTGGAGACTTCATGATACTATAAATAAATATAGTCTTACTAGACTTAATTTATTTTATATAGAACCTAGTGAACTGGGATTTCATTTATCTTTTATAATTATAATACTGATGTATTTAATTATTGTGGAAAAAGATAGAAAGGTAATTAGAAAATACCTAGTTTACCTGACAGATTGCACCTTTCTACTAGTATTATCTAAAGCTTATGGGTCTTCAGTAATTTTGCTTGGGACTATACTTGTAGTATCATTTGCAATTATAATAGCAAAAATGAATTTTAAAAATATTTTAGTTGGATATGGATTATCGATAATTTTCACTACAATAATAATACTATTTATTGTTACTAAATCATCGATTTATATGAGAACAGTCGATACATTAAATGGGAGTGATTCCTCCAATAGTTATAGAGTAAATGTTACTCAAAAATTCACTAGTACAGCGATAACTAATACTAACGGTATTGGAGTAGGACTCGGTAATCTGAATACAGACAACACAAGAAAAATCTTCAAGTCAACGGGGATGACAGCTGTAGTAGCAGCATCATTTCCATACTTTATTGCAGAGGGCGGAGTATTTGGGATAGTATATTTGCTTTTGTTACTTATGATTTTACTAATCAATGTATTATTCAAAAAGAACATGCTCTTGGCAAACCTTCTGTTATTTAGTTTCTTATATCAGATTTACGGAGGTTACTTTACAAATCCAGTAAACTGGATTATATATGGACTAATACTAAGTAGATGGACACCAGAAAAAATTGAATTAGAAAACAACAAAGAGAAAGGGATAATTTATTAAATTATCCCTTTCTCTTCATTGTTTCAGTCCTATTTAAATACATAATAAAATAAAATTCTCCGGAGTGAATTGCAATAAGAAGCGAGAAAACATTGAAATTCCATTTAGAAATTCTTGTTTTGACAATATAAAATTCTCGTAAGACTGCCAGGACGGCAGTCTAGCGAACCTGAGGCAGGACGCCGAATGTGAGCGTTAGAGAATTTTATATTGGCAAAAGATTAGAATCTCTTAATGAAATTTCACGTTTAAAGCTCGGTTGCAAGGCACGCAGGAGAAGTCTTTTATTTCCCGATAGTCATTTTAGCATATTCATGAAGCCCATCTTTATAACCTGTTATTGTATTATTATCTATTTTGTTATGCTGATTAGTATTGGAAGTTGAGTAAATACCGCTCTTAACTATAATTCCATTACTTGAGCTAATTTTATTATTAGTTATTGTTATATGTTGAGGTTGAGATTTTCCATTTGAGTCAAGTAATATTCCATTACCCGTTTCTACAGTATTAGTATCGTTTTTTCCATTTGTATCACTTATAGTATTATCTGTTATAGTGCAATTTGCGCTTCCTGCGGTTATATCAATACCATTATTTTGCGCAGACAATACTTTGTTTCCTGTGCAGGTTGTTCCAGAGGTATCATACAGACATAT
The DNA here is from genome assembly GCF_016650095.1 of Clostridium sp. Lineage (GTDB taxonomy): Bacteria > Bacillota > Clostridia > Clostridiales > Clostridiaceae > Clostridium_AD. Next base: position 9,713 of record NZ_JAENWL010000076.1, read on the forward strand.
TGCACCTAGATTACCAACACCATCCAAGGACTCTTCTACTGTATTGTTCTTAACGATGTTATTATCAGACTGCCATATTTCAATTTGATTAAATCTGTTATTTTTACATATATTGTTTATAAGAGTATTCTTACTGGTAACCTTCTTTTCGCCTCCATAGATTGTAGCACCTTCCTGACCATTACCTACGCATTCATTATTGCTTGCTACGGAACCAGTTGTACCTTTGCCAGTTGTTGAATTGTAAGCGAATATTACGCCTTGACCACCGCTGTTTTTTAAAGTATTGTTTGTAACTTTGATGTTGCTCCCATTTAAACAGTAAACATGACCACTGATTTGCTCTTTGGTATAGCCACCGAAAACTTTAGGATTATCAAAATTATTTTTATCAATTGTAATATTAGAACTGTCATTATCTATTAAAATACCATATTTGCGTATATCATAGAAAAATGAATTTGTAACTACGCAGTCATCTGCCTCTGAAAAATTAATTGCTGCAAAATCAATTTTATTTGTAAATCTGCAACTAGTTATCCTAAGTCCTTTTTTCCCAGTAACGTTTATTGCTGTAGCACAATTTTGAAATTCTAACCCCTCTAAACTGTTATCATTACCTACAGAAAATAAAGTGTTTTTGCCTGTGCCAATAATTATAGCATCACTAGATGAAATCATTTTTACTCCATCTTTTAATTTAACAGTAGTTTTAAACTTATATTTGCCTTCTGGTAATTTTATTGTACTCCCGCTAGGATAAGAATCTATTATTTTTTGAAATTGGGTAGAAGTATCTGTTGCACCAGTTATGTCTAATGAATATTTTTTTATATCATTTTTACTGATTTTATGAACCGATGGATCTTTGGTTTTATTAACAATTACAAATGTTGAGATTATAATTGATAGCAAGATTATTATAATAATAATAATCTTATTTTTCAGAGAATTCATATATATAATCACCCTTTATATCCATATTATTAAATTCCACGTGTCATGTTAGCATAAGAATGAAGTCCGTACTTGTAACCTGTTATTATGTTGCTATATATTTTGTTATGATGATTTGTATTAGAAGTTGAATAGATACCACTCTTAGCTATAATTCCATTACTTGAGCTAATTTTATTATTTTTGATTGTTATATATTGAGGATCAGCTACCCCATTCCAATCAAGTAATATTGCATTACCATTTTGCGCTGCAGTACTATTGCTTAAATTAGTATTTGCTATACTATTATCTGATACAATGCAATTTAAGCTTCCAGCCGTTATATCAATGCCATTATTTTGAGCTGACAATATGTTGTTTTCTGTGCATGTTGTCCCAGTTGTAGAAAACAGACAGATTGCTCCCATATTCCCACGGCCACTTATTGATTCTTCGACTGTATTATTTTGAACAATATTATTATCAGATTGCCATACTTCTATTTGATTATATCTGTTATTTTTAGAGGTATTTCCTATAATAGAATTTCCACTGCTCACCTTCTTGCTACCACCGTAAATTGTGATGCCTTCTTGACCATTGCCTACACACAGATTATTTTGTGCAAGGCAGCTTGTTGTACCTTCTCCAGAAGTTGAACTGTAACCAAATATTATGCCTTGGCCACCACTATTTTTTAAAACATTGTTTGTCACATTAATTCTAGTACCACTTAAGCAGTAAATATGCCCACTAATTTGTGAAATATCGTAGCCACCAAAGACTTTGGGGTTATCAAAATAATTGCTATCTATTGTAATATCAGAACTATTATCATCTATTTTAATTCCATATTTACGTATATTATAGAAATATGAATTAGTAATAGAGCAATCACTTGACCCATATAAATCAATCGCAGCATATTTAATGTTATTTTTAAAGCTGCAGTTTGTTATATTAATTTCATTTTGCCTTATAGCGCTTATTGCTATAGAGCAACTTTGAAACTCTATATCCTGAAAACTGTTATTATTACCTGTAGAGAATAAAGTATTACTACCAGTACCCTCGATTACAACATCATTTAATGCAATTAGTTTTAACCCATCTTTCAATTTAACAATGTTAGAAAATTTATATATGCCTTTTGATAATTTTATCGTACTGCCCTTAGGTATTGAATCTACCATTTTTTGAAATTCATCTGAGGTATCTGTTCTCCCCGTTAAATCCAAATTATAATCTTTAGCTTCTATTATAGAAGGATTAGATTGACTAGTAACCTTTGCTGTTAAATCAGCA
>NZ_JAENWL010000406.1 GCF_016650095.1 Clostridium sp.
ACATAGGAATGTCTGCTCCTACAATTACACCCATGGCAGCTATTGCACCTAATACTCCACCTCTACTACCTCCTACCATTTTTCCTCCGGTATATGCTATTAGTAGTGGTAATAGATAGGTAATCATTGGTCCTACCAATTTAGCAAGATTAGCATTAGGTGTCCATCCTGTTTCAATGAATAGAGCTGTTATTAACCCCCATGCAATAAATGCTCCAATATTAGGCATTACCATGCCGCTTAGAAAGCGCCCAAATACCTGGACTTTTTCTTTGAGTTCTGTTTTCGTTTTAAGTTCTGTTTCAGTTTTAACTCCCATTATTTTCACCCTCCTGAAATAATTTACTCATTTTATAATAAAAGTCTCCAAATATCCTATTTAACTGAGCAGCTATTTGATCTTTATTTCCATCTTTCAACGACAATGCAAATTCAGGTACTTCTACTAGAGCTTTGCTAATTTCACTTATTACTTCTATATATGTCCGCTTAATCTCTAGAGGTGCTATCATTACTAAAGCTGTATCTATGTCTTCTCCATGTTCATCCTCTGAGTGAATTATATTTTTAAGACGGATAACTCCTATTTGAGGCTTACTTACTACTTCAGAACGACAATGTAGCAAAATAATGCCCTCACCGTTTAAAATAGTGGTTCCCAATCTTTCTCGCTCTGTAAGTTCGCCTTGTAACCTTCTTTGCTGCAATTCAGTGGTTCCAAAAATCTTGCTTACTTTCTCTATTAATTGAACCTTACTATTTATAGTTCCATCTTCATCAAAATAAAAGTTATTCATAATTTCTATAAAGACTTCACCATATTCCATAAGAGTTATGATATTATCTTTTAAGTTATCATGTTTGTTTACCTTTACCGCCTTAACATGGATGCTCTCTTTTATTTCACCTAAAATTGTTTTAATTTTGATCTTGTCTTCTTCTAAAAGAAGTGGATTTACGATCACAGTTTTAAAAAGACTATCAATTATTACTGTAGATATAATTAGTTCTATTCCTTCTTCTTTTAACCACTGCTCCTTAATATTAATAGTTGAAATCACATCTACAACCTCAATGTTTTTAAACTCCTTTTGAAGTCTTGTAGCAAGCAGTCTTGATGTTCCTATGCCACTTGCACAAGCAACAGCAATCCTATACCTACGCCTCTCTAATTTTTCTTCATTTTCCACTGCCGCCCCTATATGCATTGCAATATATCCTATTTCTGATTCAGGTATTTCAACCCCTAGTAAATCTTGTAAAACCACACAACACTTCCTACTAGTCTCATATATCTCCGGATAAGTTTCTTTAATTTTAGTTAGCAAGGGATTTCGAATGTCTAACTTCATTTTAAGTCGGCTAATTACCGGTTCTAAATGATTTACCAGACCCATGAGCAAATTTTTATTTTGTAGAAGCGAGCATCCAGTTTCAATTTCTGCGATAGCAATCATCTTTTTAGCTATTTTAATCAATTCATATTTTCCTATCATATGCTTTTCTTCTGATTCAATGTTTGCCTGCATCTTTGAACCTTTTAAGTGCATAGTTATATATCCGATTTCATCTTCAGGTATTTCCAAATTGAAATTATTTGAAATATCAGATGCTAGCCCCTCAGCTATGCTATACTCAGTTGTTTTTTTCAGTTCTGATAGAAATAGTGGGTCTATACTTATTCTTTCATTGTTTTTTATGCGCTGCATCGCAATTGCTAAATGAACTATAAGCCCTACATATGCACTATCAGCCAACTTTAATTTCATTTTTTCTTCCACTTTATATACTGATTTTTCTAATTCTTTAATTACACTTTTATCTATTAAATTCAGCAATCTATTTCTAGTATTAATTTCTATCCTACCCTTGCTAAATTCACTGCTGCCCACATTATCCTTTATAATTTGTAATAACTGATTTTCATCTAAATTTTCATATAATAAACTTATAAGCGCCTGCCTAAATTCTTTTTCTTTACCTTCAATGTATACTCCAAGACCCGGTTTTCTAACAAGTTTTAAATTATGCTTTTTAAACCACTCCTGAACTTTATCTAGGTCATTGCTTAATGTCCCTTCAGTAACCCCAAATATTGATGTGAAATAATACAATTTTACAGGCTCTTTCATTTGTATAAGCTCACTAATTATTAAATATTGTCTCTCTTCAGGCTTATAATGCTTCTCTACATAATATCCATCTAATAATAGCTGTAGTCTGTTCTTACCTTCTAAATTTTCATTAAGCAAAAGTCCTACTCCAGTTTTTTTTATAAATTTAAAGTGATTGTATTTTAACCATTTTTCTACTTGTGGCATTTCTCTTAAAATTGTCCTTGAACTCAAATCTAACTTTTTTGCTATATCGTTTACAGTAATAAAATTAGATATATCTGCTCCAATTAACAAACGAAGTATTTCTTTTACACGGGATGTTATTACCACATCGCTCATATTCCACCTCCTTGCTTATTAATGACATTTTTAAATATATAAAATCTATATTCTAATTATATGTTCTATAGATACTGTATTCAACTCAAAGATAATTTGATTTGTCATTAACCATTAATGACATTTTTATGTTCTAGCTTAAAAAATCAGTGAGAATTATCTCACTATAGATGTTTCTCACTATAGTTTCTTCTCACTGATTATAGTTTCTCACTTATATGAATTTATTATTTCAATCTTTCTATGAGCTTATCATATTTAGGGTCGCTCACAAAGTTAGTAATTGAAATATGCTCTACTTTTGGTGCCTTAGTCTTTGCTCTTGAAGTTAAACTTTCATGGCTTACAACAATATCTGCATCTTCAGGTATATCCTCTATAGCAGTATTTATTACTTCTATATTTAGTCCTGCTTTCTTTAGCTTGTTTCTTAAAGTAGATGCTCCCATTGCACTTGATCCCATGCCAGCATCACATGCAAATACGATTTTCTTTATCAATGTTTTATTATATGTTTTTACTTCTTGTTCAGTTTTTTTAGTTCCTTTTAAGTCTTTTACTGCTGTC
>NZ_JAENWL010000345.1 GCF_016650095.1 Clostridium sp.
TAGTTGGATTTATTGGGGACAGTTAACAACTTTGAAATTGTTGGGGACAGTTAACAACTATTTCAACTTTATTGCTAGGGTTTATTATTTGTCCCACAATTATTCGTTCGCTAAAACCTTAAAAGTTGTTACCTGTCCCTCCATTTATCCATGGACGGGGACGGTTACATGGCCGGGGACGGTTAACATTTATTTCAACTTTATCGCTAGAGTTTATTATTTGTCCCACAATTATTCGTTTTCTAAAACCTTTAAAGTTGTTACCTGTCCCCCCCTTTATCCTTGATTTCCTAAACTTTGTAACCTCTTGGTGTTATAAACTTGCCATCTTTTACATAACTTTGACTGTTTCCAATAATAACAATTGATAACATATCAACTATGTTTTCATCAAAAGTATCTAATGTAGATATGCTTACTTCTTGTCCATCTCGAAGCGCATTTTTAACTACAGCTATTGGCACAGTTCCTGCTCTATGTTTTCTTATTATATCTATATTTTCTCTTAAATAATTAGGTCTACCCTTGCTTTTAGGGTTATATAATGAAATTACAAAATCACCTTCTGCAGCTAGGCCTACTCTTTTTTTAATTAATTCATATGGTGTCATTAAATCACTTAAGCTTATGTTACAACTGTCATGCATTAATGGTGCTCCAAGCACTGAAGCTGCAGCAGACGATGCTGTAACTCCTGGAATGACCTCAACTTCCTCATCTCCTCGAAGCTGAAGTATTAAGCCGGCCATTCCGTAAATTCCAGAATCACCAGTACTTACTACACTAACTATCTTATCCCGGCAAAGCTCTAGTGCCTTTTGGCACCTAGCTTCTTCTCCCTTCATACCTGTAGAGAATATTTCCTTACCTTCCAATAATGGTTCTATCATATCTATATATTTGTTATAGCCTACAACTATATCGCTCTCTTCAATGGCTTCCTTAGCCCTTATTGTCATATGTTTTAGTCCACCTGGCCCTATTCCTATTACATATAATTTTCCCACTTTAACTTCTCCTTCACTATCTATTTCTTCCTCTGCTATGTATTCTGCTTGTAATGTCTATTTTATCCCGTCTCTAAACATATGTGTAAATGTCTTATCATACAAAAGGCTCTTCTCGTATTCACAATCTATAAAATCACCTACAAGAATTTGAGCACATTTTGTTATGTTAGCCTCTTTTACCTTCTCTGCTATATCATCCAAAGTCCCAATAATTGCTCTTTCATCCGCCCAAGTAGCTCTTTCAATAACAGCTATCGGAACATTTCTTCCGTATCCTGCTTTAAGCTTTGCAACTACCTTATCAATCATACTTATAGATAAGAAGATAGCCATAGATGCTCCAATAGACGCAAGCTTTTCTAAATCCTCAGTTTCTGGTACAGGAGTTCTACCTTCGACTCTTGTTAAAATTAAAGTTTGAGTCACACTTGGCAGTGTAAATTCTTTTTTTATAACAGAAGCTGCTGCTGAAAATGAACTTACTCCTGGCACTATTGAATAATCTATATCAAACTTATCTAGCTCATCCATTTGCTCTTTTATAGCACCATAAATAGCTGGGTCTCCGGTATGTAATCTTACTACGTTTTTATTTTCACTGGCTGCCTTTTTCATAACCTCTATAACTTCTTCCAGGGTCATGGAAGCTGAATTGTGAACTACTGCATCTTTCTTGCAAAAGCTCATATGCTCGGGACTTACAAGAGATCCCGCATATATAACTACATCCGCACTAGATAATATATTTCTTCCCTTAACTGTTATTAAATCAACATCCCCTGGTCCTGCACCTATAAAATATATCATAAAATTCACCTATTCCTTATTATTTATTGTCGATAAAGTTCTTACCTGTCCCTACCTCTAGACCTATCTTTCGACTTATTATCTTCTATTAACTCAATTGGTTGTTAACTGTCCCCAACTTATTGCTGTATTGTTATTGTCAATTAGTTGTTACCTGTCCCCAACTTATCTTTGCTTTTAAAGTCTCTTTATTCTTTCTTTGCAATTATTAAACTCATGTATTCTTTATGTTTTAGTATATCTTCGCGGTTCCTTAGGACTTCTTGTCCCTCTCTACCTGCCTTTTTAATATATACATATGTATATCCCAATGCTTCTAGATGGTTCAAAACTTCTTCCTCTACTCTATAAACCTTCATAATTACTAAGAATTTTTCATCCTTTATAGAATCAAGTCTAGATGCTGGAAGTATTAACAGTGGTTCGTTACCAATTACTAAATATTCATTAGCAATGCTCGCAGCGGCACAAAATGAGGTTATACCTGGAACTGTTTCAACTTCATATCCACTTTCCTTTATGTAATTTAAAAGATATATGTATGTACTGAATACAAACGGGTCTCCTATAGTTAAGAAAGCCACATCCTTCCCAGCTTTTAGCTTTTCCTCAATAGCTTTGAATGCTTCATATATTTTAGATTCTTGCTCTTCTCCCCCCATTGGAAAATGCTTAACCAATACTTCAGAATTCTTATTAATATATTCTTCTGCTATTTCATGGGCTATGCTTTTGCCTCCATTTTTAGCACTGGGTACTACTATTACATCACATTTCCCAATAGTTTTTATTGCCTTTATTGTAAGTAGTTCCTTATCTCCAGGTCCTACCCCTACACCATATAATTTTGCCATGTTTAATCCTCCATATCTAATTAGCACAACAAATAAACAATAATTCAGTATACTAATCTAGCCTGGACTATTATAGCCTATTCCAGATTTGCATATTCTAGCCTATTGCATTTTATGTGCCTTACTTAATTCATATTTTCTATAACAACCACACTGAGATCATTGAAGGTTTTATCCTTAATTTCTTCCACTGTGCCTTTTATTATTCTTTCATCCTCGTATGATAATTCTTCACCCACATAAACCGTAGCTTTAATATTATTCTCGTAAAGTTTTTCACATAATGCTTGCGGGGAATTACTTTTATCAGTAAGCCACACAGATATCCCATGTCGTCCTGCAACTTTTATAAATTCTTCCTGCCTTCCATGCATACTGCCTAAATAAGCGTTTTGCCATGGCTTTTGGAGCTTACACATTAAGTATTGAAAAGAACTTATTCCAGGTACTATTTCTATTTCGCCCTTAAAATTATTCTTTATGTAACTTGATATACCATAAAAACATGGATCACCTGATGCTATTATGGCAATATCTTTCCCCACGTTTTTCGTTATAAAATCCATAATATCTTTTAATGTTTTTACTATTATCTTATCGACGTTAATCTTAGGTATACTCATCGAAGCTCTTTCAAACCCTATGATTACATCAGCTTTTTCCATAGTCTCTACTGCCAAAGGAATAATATATTTAGGATCACCAGGCCCTATGCCCACTATATAAACCATATATTCTGTTACCTTTCATTATTTATTAATTATTTTTTCCTGCAATTAAGCGATTTGCTGTTAACTGTCCCAGCTTATTCTTTAGCTAGTTATCTATTATTAGTTTTTAACTGTCCCCAACTTATTTTAGTTGTTAACTGTCCCTACCTTATTCTTGCCTTATTCTTATTTATCCATTAGCTCATTAGTTGTTAACCGTCCCCACCCTACACCCTATAGCCTAAGATATTGTATTTATAAAATCTTCATCATTTCTAATGCAATCAAATTCCTTGCACTCATGCACTTTCTGGTTAATAACTGGGTTTAGTCTAATTGCTTTTGATAAGTTAGCTATACACTCTTTCTTTTTATTCATCATTGCATATACTCTACTTTTGGTGAAATATGCAAAAGCTATCCCTAATTTAGTATTATATTTTACCCGAATTGATTTGTCACATAATTCTAAAGCCTCATTATACATTTTCTTTTTCAAAAGAAGTAGCGCTTTATTTGAATATATCTGAGAGTCTTTAGGAGTTAACTCTATAACCTTATCATAACAAGCTTCCGCTTCATCATATTTAAGCATAAGTACCAATGCAATGCCTTTTCCAAAGTATGCCTCTGAATAATCATTTTTCATCTTTATAGCAATATCAAAATAAATAATTGCTTCTTCAAATCTTTGAAGTTTCGTTGAAATA
>NZ_JAENWL010000395.1 GCF_016650095.1 Clostridium sp.
ACTTTAGTTTCGAGTATTTTAGAAAGAAAAAATAAATTATCTTATAACCTAGTAACATAAACTTTCAATAACATTAAGAAGAAGACAAGCTATGACCAACTAATACTGGCATAGCTTGTCTTCTTTTATTATTTTTACATTCTTTAAATCTATAAGCATGACATAAAGATTTGCACTTAGAGACTTTGGTGGGTTATTTACAAAAAGGTCAAATTCCTTTTGACTCCCAACAGCTATAGATACTTTTATATCTGATGCCAAAACATTAGTAGCTATTTGACCATACACATTATACATTATTGTGGTATTAACAAAAGGTTTAATTTGAATATACCATTTAGAATACTCCCAGTTAGTTATCTCAAGCATTAAATCAGCAGGTCCGTCTATGGTTTTATTTAAGCTCCACTGAAAATCACGGGTATATAAGTCAGACAGAATAACTTGAAAAAACTTCTTCTTATTTTCTATGATTTGTATTCTCTTATTTTCTGTAGATATTTCTTCAGTTCTATCATTTATGTGTCCTGCAGCTAACATTAAATCACTATAAGTGACCCCATTGCATGCAGCACTCGCTATTTTATTTATTGTATCTGGTGCTGGTGGTGATTTGACTAGTTGTCGTAGGAGCCTTGAGATGTGAGCTGCACTTACATCAATTGTATTTGCGTATTGGTTAATTGAACGATCGCCTTTAGCTTTTTCAAGTAACATAGCAAATGTAACTAAATCAAATCTACTATAGTCAGACATTTAATCACCTCTTTTAATACACATTATACCATTTTTTATTGTTTGGAGTCAATGTGAATGAAAAACAAAAATAATTTTTAAATAATGTTGTATTGATGCAATGATTATGATATATTAATAACAAATAATGTTATTAAATACAAACAATGTTATTAGATACAGACAATGTAATATTCTAAGGGGGAAGATCTAGATGAATTTAAAGAAATTTGCATTGCAACAATTATTGGAAGTATGCTTTGATAGTAGTTATACTAAACTATCTAAGGCTATTGGTGTAGATGTAGCACATGTATATAGAGTTCTGGTTAAGAACAACACTCCGGGGCTCAAGTTCTTCAATGGATTAATGAGGTGGTGCACAGATAATCAGTTAGACTATAGAGAATATATTTTTTTACCTGAACCATTAACTGTAGACAAAGATATAACGCAAACGAAGTTAACAATAATCGGCGGAAATAAATAAGTAAGAGAACGAATTATTGTACTTATACAATTAATTTTAACAACAGTTCAGCATAGTAGAAGATAAACTGCTGCAAAGATGATGATTTAAAGGAGGAATAAATAATGGCTAAATACAGACAACTTTATACAGAATTTTGGAGTGACAGCTTTGTTCTTGAGCTTACTCCAGAGGAGAAATATTTCTATTTATATCTTATGACAAATAATAAAACAACACAGTCGGGTATATATGAGATTTCGAAAATAACTATAGGTACGGATACTGGATACAACAGGGAAACTGTAGAAAAGTTAATTAAAAGGTTCTGTGATTATAATAAAATTTTATATTGTGAAAAAACAAAAGAGCTTATGATGATAAATTGGATTAAATACAATGTTCCTAACAATCAGAACACAATAAAATGTGTAAATCGGGAACTTAAAAAAGTTAAAAACAAAGATTTTATTTTGATACTATTTGATAAATGTCAGGAAATTGGACTTGAGGTAGATAAAATCTTTGAAAACAATTTTGAGGACATTTTCGAGAAAATAGAAAGTATAGAGCCACAAATTAATAATGAGGCTACAAAAATGGATAAAAATCAGGAATTAAGTGAATTTGAAGCTAATAAATTTATAAATAGGTGCTTGGTAGGGGCTTGCAAGCCCCTACCAAGTAATAGAATAAGAAGTAATAAAGAAGAAGTAATAAGTAAGAAGCAAGAAGTAATAAATAAAAAAGAAGAAGAAGAAGTAATAAGTAAAAAAGAAATGATAACTAAAAAGAAAACATTAATAAAATTTAAAGATGATTCTGCTACTGCTGATGATAATAATAATGATGATGGGTTAAAAAATATAATTAAGGTATTCGAGGAAAATGTACATGCTATCACACCGTTAGAATATGAAAAAATATTGGAATTTACAAATCATGTAGCTAGCGAGGTCATCATTATGGCAATTGATGAGGCTATAATTTATAATGCAAAAACTATGAAGTATATTACTAAAATACTGGATAGCTGGATTGGTAATGGCATAAAAACAGGTGAAGAGGTAAAGGCCTATCAAAAAAAATGGGCTAGTAAAAGGGTTAGCTACCAAAGCCAAAACGTGAAAAAAGGTGGCTTTTGTGACTATGATCAAAGGACATATGATTTTGAGACCCTAGAGAAACAGTTGCTCGGACATTTGGATACTGGGAAAAATACTGAGGAGTAAAAGTATTTTATATAAAAATTAAAAAGGCGGTGCATATCATGGAAAAATTAGTTGAAAAGGCTAAAAATAAAGAAGACAGGGCTACTGAAGAGATAATAGAAAAGTTCAAATATCTTATATTCAAGGAAGCTTCAAGGTACTACATTCCAGGTTATGATCTTGAAGATTTAATCCAGCATGGGTAACTTTCAGTCATAAGAGCAATTGCCATGTATAAGCTAGGCAGCAATAGCTTCAACGGCTACTGCATAAATGCAATAAGATTGAACTTCAAAGCCCTTCTGAAGGGTGAAATAAAACATTTTAGGGAAGTTCCAAACAATGATATGCTAGATTTTGATTGCGCAGCGAATTATGAATTTACCTTAGAGGACGAAGTTATAGCATATGATGAAGTGAAAAAATTATACGTGGTACTAGATACATTGGACCCAGTTGAGCGTGAAATAATTGAGAGATATTATATTTGGGGGCAACCACTAGGTGAAATAGCCTGTGATAGTGATAAAAGCTACCATCAATTTGCAAGAATTAAGAAGAAAGCGCTAGAAAAACTTAGGGCCCTTATGTAAATTTATATATTTTTATAAATATCGCACAAAACTTTAGAAGCGCATATATATTCAATGAAAACAAAATGAGAGGGGTGGTTAATATGGCAGTTGTATCTACAAAAGTATCAAGTGCTCTAAAACTTACGATGAAAGTAGGTGTTGACGAGAATGGAAAGGACCAATATGTAACAAAGACAATGAGTAATCTAAAAGTTACTGCAGTGGATGATAACGTTTTTGCAATTGGACAAGCTATTTCAAACATCAAAACCTATCCATTATTCGGAATTGACAGACAAGATCAGTTTAGCTTA
>NZ_JAENWL010000259.1 GCF_016650095.1 Clostridium sp.
TATCAGATACATCATACTATTAAATATAAAAAGCAATTGAACGTTGAAAGATGGTAGTAATAGCTACCCCCCGGTCGAAAAATTTGGAAAGCGGTCAGAGATACTGGGAAACGGTAAGGGTATAAGACAAAAGAGAAATATTGCGCGTGTGAGAAAAATCTGAGCGAAAGGAGAAAATTTTGAAATTATGAAAAATGAGATTGAAGTTAAAGAGTCATTAATCAGACAACTTGAAAATAAAAAAGCAGCAACAGATTACTTTTTATCTTTAATTGATGATTATATGTTTTATTTTAATGAGGAACAGAGTATGCAAGAAGATGTAAAAACACGCGGGCGATCTTATAAAGCAAAGTCTGCAAGTGGATTTATGATTATAAAGGAAAATGAAAACTTAAAAAACGCTGTAACGTTTAGCAAACAAAAACTCGCAATACTTAAGCAAATGGGACTGACAACTGACGACGTTATAGGTGATGATGTTGATGACGAAATGTAAAAAGCTAATTCCAGAAATTCAAAACTATATTGATTTAGTACGTAGTGGAACAATTGAAGTTTGCAAAGAACAATTTCAACTAATAGATTATGTGGAAAAATGCTTTCAAGAAGAAAGCTTATATGTTGATGAAGAACTTTTAAAAAAATATTTAAGTTTGCAGAAATACTTTCCTTTCAAATTATTTGATTGGGAGGTATTTTGTTTTACCCTTCATAACTGTACATTTAAAAAAGAGGGCGAAGTATTAAGATGGCCTGACTTATTTATAATGGTTGGACGTGGAGCTGGTAAGAATGGTTATTTAAGCTTTGAAGATTTTTGCTTGATAAGTGACTATAATCCAGTAAGATTTTATCACATAAGTATTTGTGCTAATTCAGAGGATCAAGCTAAAACAAGTTTTGATGATGTTTGGCAAGTACTAGAAGATAATAAACAAAAACTTAAAAGCCATTTTACATGGACCAAGGAATTAATAACAAATTTAAAAACTGGATCTAAATTAAGATTTAGAACATCAAATGCTAATACGAAAGATGGTGGACGAGAGGGAAAAGTTGACTATGATGAAGTCCACTTCTTTGAAAATTTTAAAATAATCAATGTATTTAAAACTGGACTAGGTAAAAAGAAGAATCCAAGGACAACTACAATTACAACGCAGGGTGACGTAAGAGAGGGCGTACTAGATAGTATGCTGATTACTGCGTTAGATGTTTTGAAAGGTGCCGAAGATGATAATGGAACTTTATCATTTATTTGTAGATTAGATAATAAGGATGAAGTTAATAACCCTAAGATGTGGGATAAAGCAAACCCAAGTTTGCGTTTTAATGAAGATTTATTAGTAGAAATAAATAAGGAATATATAGATTATAAAAAAGATTCTATTAATAATTCTGCGTTTATGACTAAGCGCATGAATTTGCCAGCAGGTGATGTTGATGTTGAAGTAACCGAATGGGAAAATATACTAGCGACAAATAAATTAATACCAGATTTAGAAGGCATGACTTGTACCGCTGGAATAGATTTTGCATTTACAACAGATTTTGTAAGTGTTGGTTTATTATTTCTATATAAAGGTATTTATTATTGGCTAACTCATACTTGGGTATGTAAAAAATGTAATGATTTAGGAAGAATTAAAGCTCCATTACTAGAGTGGGAAAGAATGGGGTTATTAGATATGGTTGACGATGTAGAAATATCACCTGATCTACCTGCCGAATGGTTAGCAGAACAGGCATTAAAATATAATATAACAACTTTAGGAATGGATTTATATAGATATAGTGTATTAAAAAAAGCACTTAGAAAAGTTGGGTTTGATGTAGATAAGGGTGGGGCTAATAATATTAGCATAATAAGGCCTAGTAATGAAATGATGATAGCCCCTACCGTTAATAGTTTATTTGTTAAGCATTCTATAGTATGGGGAGATAATCCACTAATGCGTTGGTATACAAATAATACGAGTAAAAAACCAGAACCACATGACAATATTTCATACGGTAAAATTGAGCCTAAAAGTAGAAAAACAGATGGATTTAAAGCATTTGTTGCAGCAATGGCAGCAGGTGGAATAGATCTAATTGATAGTGGCGATGTAGTTGAACTTGATCTTGATTGCTATTCGTATTGAGAGGAGGTGAGATAAAAATATATGAGTATCGGCTTTATAAATTGGATGAAAAGTTTTTTAGGTATAGGAGAAACTACAGTAAACATGACAGCAACAGCAATTTCATCAGAACAAAAACTAGCAATAGAGATCTTTGCGATATATTCTGCAATTAATTTAATAGCTAGTAGTATTTCAAAATGTGAATTTAAAACTTATATGAAGTACGTTGAATTTAAAG
This sequence comes from Clostridium sp., assembly GCF_016650095.1. Classification (GTDB taxonomy): domain Bacteria; phylum Bacillota; class Clostridia; order Clostridiales; family Clostridiaceae; genus Clostridium_AD. The sequence continues at coordinate 2,368 of NZ_JAENWL010000259.1, forward strand.
GTGATGTTTATTATAAGTGGAATATTGAACCAAACGTAAATGAAAACTCTAGTCAGTTTCAACAAAGATTTATTTCTAAATTGTTATTTAATGGTGAATGTTTAGTATTACCGATTGGTGAACAACTAATAATTGCAGATAGCTTTTATCAAGAAGAATTTGCAGTAACGGAAAATACATTCAGCAATATTACTAGTGGTACAATGTCTTTTAATAAAGTGTATAACATGGGTGAAGTTTACTATTATAAACTAGGGAATACAGATATAAGGGCATTATTAAGCAACCTAATAGCGGGATATAATGACCTATTGAATATGTCTATAGGGAAATATAGCCGTAGTGGTGGACGTAAGGGCATACTTGATATTGATGCAACAGCAAGTGGTAACAAAGATTTTCAAAGCAAATTAGAAGTGCTCATGAATACTAGGTTTAAGAAATACTTTGAATCTGAAAATGCAGTACTACCTCTGGAAAAAGGATATAAGTATGAGGAAAAAGGTGGAGAAGGTAGCAAGAAATCAACTAGTGAAATTGCAGATATTGCAGTTATAACAAAAGAAATATTTGAAAGAACTGGACAAGCTTTTAAAATACCACCAGCATTATTGCGTGGAGACATAGCAGACATAGGGGCAACAACTGATAATTACCTCACGTTTTGCGTTGACCCACTAGTTGATATGATAGGCGAAGAAAATAACCGCAAAAATTATGGGAAGGTCGCATATTTAGCAGGGAACTACATGCGAATTGATACAACTACTATAAAACATATTGATTTATTTAGCATATCAACAGCGTTTGATAAGCTTATTGCTAGTGGCGGATATTCTATAGACGAATTAAGAGTAAAGTCGGGAGATGTGGCATTGAATACACCTTGGAGTACACAACATGTAATCACTAAAAACTATCAAAAGATTGAAACATTAGGACAAGAAACTACAGTTACTACGGTTACTAAGTAGAGAATGAGAGGAGGTGAAAAAATGGCAAAAGCAAAAACCAATTTTATAATTAAACAAGCAGTGGCACCAGGAAGTATTGATTTATATATATATGATGATGTTGAAGGCGATGGTATGTCATGGATGACTGGCGAAGTTATTGAAAGCGAAACGTCTGCAAATTACATCAAGGGCCAACTTGAGAATGCTAAAGATATAAAGCAAATAAATATATACATTAACTCTTATGGCGGTGAAGTCAAAGAAGGACTAGGAATTTATAACCTTTTAAAAAGACATACAGCACAAAAAACAGTATTCATTGATGGATTTGCTTGTAGTATTGCAAGTGTAATAGCTATGGTTGGTGACAAGGTAGTAATGGGTACAAATACATTAATGATGATACATCATGCGGCTATGGGTGTGTTTGGAAATGCCGAAGAACTAAGAAAGGCTGCAAATGATGTTGAGGTTATCGATAGTGCTAGTTGTTCAAGTTATATTGATAAAGCAGGCGATAAACTAACCGCAGAAACACTTAAACAATTACTAGATGGACAAACTTGGCTCAATGCTGAACAATGTCTGCAATATGGTTTATGTGATGAAATAACAGGCAAAGAAGATACAGCAATTGCAGTAGCTAAACAAAGATTCAAAACAGCAATGAAGTTTGAAATAGAACAACATGAACCAGCTTTAGAAGTTCCACCAGAATTAATAGTACAAAAAACCAATGCTGAAAGATTAATGATGGCTTTCACAAATAAAAATACGGAGGCAAAATAATATGACAATTAAAAACAAAGATTTAATTATGCAAGAATTAAAAGATAGCTTGGGGTTGGCGATGAAATCCACAGACGAAAATGCTATAGCAATGGCTTTAACCGCATTTGCAGAAGGTGTGCAACAAAATGTAACAGAAGAATTTAAGACATATCAACAAACACAAGACGTAAGCATTTTAGCTAAACGTGGTGTACACCAATTGACCGCAGAGGAAAACAAATTCTATATGGGCATAATTGGTGCTATGAAATCAGCAGACCCAAGACAAGCCTTTACGACTCTTCCAACCGCATATCCTGAAACAATAATTGATAATGTAATTGCAGATATTAAAGAAGCTCATCCGTTATTAGCTGCAATCAATTTCACCAACTCAACAATCTTAACTAAAATGATCGTCAATAAACAAGGTGCTCAACTTGCAATATGGGGTCCTATTAATAGTGCAATTACCGCAGAATTAAGCGGAGCAATTGGAACTATGGATTTAACTCTTTGCAAGTTATCTGCATTTATGCCTATCTCGAAAGACATGCTCGCAGTTGGACCACAATGGATAGATGCATATATTAGAGGAGTATTGAGTGAAGCAATTGCACTAGCATTAGAAGAAGCAATTGTAAATGGTACTGGATTAAATATGCCTATCGGAATGAACAGAAGTGTGGCTGATGACGTGGTTGTTACTGGCGGTGTTTATCCCCTTAAAACTTTATTAGTTGTATCTAATCTTAACCCGGTAACATTTGGCGCAATAGCTGCAAAACTTTCAAAAGCACCAAACGGAAAGCAAAGACCAGTTGCAGAAATATTAATGCTTGTTAATCCAACGGATTACTTTACAAGGGTGTACCCAAATACAACTATAAGAGCACTAGATGGTACTTATAATTACAATGTATTACCTTACCCAACACAGATAATCCAATCTGTAGCAGTAACAGAGGGAACAGCAGTATTTGGATTAGCAGCTAAGTATTTAATGGGAATCGGTTCAGGGGCTAAAGAAGGTAAAATTGAGTTTTCTGATGAGTTTAGATTTTTAGAAGATCAAAGAGTTTACCTCACTAAGTTGCTTGGAAATGGTAAAGCACTTGATGATAATGCGTTTATACTTGCAGACATAACAGGAATGACAGCAGCAGTATTAGAAGTAGCAGTAACTAATATCGTTAAAACTAAAGAACAAGTTTAGAGAGGTGATTTAAATGCCTATAGGATTATTAGAAGCTATAAGGGCGTATTTACACATAACATGGGTTGATGAATTAACTGATAGTAATTTAACTGGTATGATAAAAAGAGGGATGGCACGCTTGCAAGTAATTGCTGGGGTGCCTCTTGAATTTATAATTGAGGATGATGCCAGATCATTATTATTTGATTATGTAAGATATGCGAACAGCCAAGCCCTAGAAATGTTTGAAAAGAATTTTGCTAGTGA
>NZ_JAENWL010000031.1 GCF_016650095.1 Clostridium sp.
GGCCATTTTTTTGTAGCATCTACACCTAACCTTGAACCGTAATAGGGAGTATTTGACGCATGATCCAGTGCATCCAATGGTCCTTCTGAAATCACTAAATCGCGACTTGGATCTATATTGTTAAATACTTTCCAGGCAACGGTTGAGATATCTTGTGGATCTATATTCTCATCTACAACAATAATCATTTTTGTATACATCATTTGGGAAAGACCCCATAGAGAATTCATAATTTTATGAGCATGCTTTGGGTAAGCTTTTTTAATAGAAACAATTACACAATTATGAAATACCCCTTCTAAAGGGGAATTTAGATCTATTATTTCAGGACACTGAATCTTTATTAATGGTAAGAAAATCCTTTCTGAAGCTTTACCTAGGTAACAATCTTCCATAGGAGGCTTTCCTACAATTGTTGTAGGGTATACTGGATTCTTTTTTCTTGTAATCTTTTCAATGTGAAACACGGGGTACATATCCTCAAGAGAATAATACCCTGTATGGTCACCGAAGGGACCTTCTAGTCTTTTTTCATCTAAATCTACATATCCTTCTAATATAAATTCAGCATTAGCAGGTACATAAATATCATTAGTAATGCATTTAACTATTTCTAAGGGTGATTTTCTAAGAAATCCCGCGAAAATCATTTCATCTATCATTTTGGGCAGTGGTGCAGACGCTGCATACATAGTTGCTGGATCAGAGCCTATTGCTACAGATACAGGCATTTTCCGTCCAAGCTTTCTATACTTTTCATATATTTCTCTGCCGTCTTTATGTAGATGCCAATGCATCCCAGTAGTATTTTCATCATATACTTGAAGCCTGTACATTCCAATGTTTTGCTGATTAGTTTCTGGATCTACTGTTATTACGAGTGGCAAGGTTATATAGCGTCCTCCATCATCTGGCCAACACTTTAATATAGGAAGTTTACTTAAATCTGCTTCCTCAATTACCTCTTGACAAGCTGCATTTTTCACTTTTTTAGGAAACACTCTTGCCATACTTTCAAGTTTTGAAATAGATTTCACCTTATTCGTTAAGGTTATGTAATTAGACACATCCAAAAAATCAATTATAGTTTCAGCAATTTCGTCAAGATTTTCTACCTCTAGGCCGTAGTTCAATCTCTCATAGCTTCCTAATGAATTAATTAAAACTGGGTAAGCAGAATTTTTAACGTTTTTAAAAAGCAATGCATTACCATGTTTTTTTGAAACTCTATCAGCTATTTCCGTAATCTCAAGATCACTATCTACTTCTATTTCAATTTCGTCTAAAAGTTTCTTTTCTCTCAAATGATTTATAAAATCCTGCAAATCTCTATAAGCCATAAAATCATTCCTCTCAAAAATTCATTAGGAATTACGATTTAATAATTTTTCTGTTACATCTCTAATTATTTCTTTACTATCACACGCAGGTAATTTTTCTATATAATCAAAAGCTTTTTTTGTATATTTATCTGCTAGAGTTCTAGCTCTATCTATTCCTTTAAATTTATTTACTAACATGGTTATCTCTCGTACATTTGCGTCATTTAATGAAGAGTTATCTAAAATAGTGGAAATTTTATTTTCAGTGTCCTCTGCCATAGCATATATTAATGGTAGTGTATAATACCCTTTTATCAAATCGCTTTGAGAGTTTTTCCCTAGTTTAACAGCATCACCACTGTAATCAAGCAGATCATCTATGATTTGAAATGCCATTCCAATATAGTAACCAACTCTTCCAAGTAACTTTGAAGTTTTCTCACTGCAGTTAGATTCCTTGCTACCTGTATAAAAGCTAATAGCAAACAAAGCTGCTGTTTTGCCCGATATAATTTTTAGATACTTTTTAAGGCTTGTATGTTTGAAGTATCTTATATTATATTGTCTTATTTCTCCCATACATATTTTAGATATTGCATTTGAAATATCTCTTAATATTTGAGTGGAGTAATCAAATGCAGAAAGCATTATAAAACATTGGCAAAATAAAAAATCACCAATATACACTGCATATTCTTTACTGTATTTGTGTTGCACCGTCTCCACACCACGTCTAAGTTTAGATTCATCTACAACATCGTCATGAACTAATGTTGCCATATGCATCATTTCGATGGCCGCCGCTAGATTATTCATTTTATCCTTATCATACTCTCCAAACTTTGCTGCTAATATTAAAAAAGCAGGTCTTAACATCTTTCCCCCCGCATCAACTAAAGGAGAAATAGCCTCATCAAACTCTTTTTCACTAGATTTTACATTATCCTTAATTATTTTCTTTGTATTTTCTAATTCACTTGCAATATCAGGGTAATTTTCCCAAAATTTACTCATTTTATCACCTTTGTCCAATTATTTTTTAATATTTCTTTTTTTAAATCTGTAAATAATAACAATTACATATTATTAATATACCACTATAAAATGAAATGTCCTTTTAAATATTTTTAAAAGGACATTTCATTTTTAAAAAAATTCAATTTTTAATTATATTACTGTTTTTAAAATATACTTACTAGTCAACATATAAATAAGATTTTTTAACCCATCCTATCTTTTTCCAGTATTTTTTCAAAACAGGTAATACATAGTAATCACAACCAAAAGTACTTCCAGATCCGCCTATAAGTGCTATTCCTGCAGCCAAGAACCATAGCATCTCAGCAGGAGCCATTCCTGAACTCCAAATCATTACACCCATAGCAACTGATAAAAGTGAAGCTAATGCTGAAAATAATCCAACTATCAGTAATAATCCTACACATATTTCGGCTAGTACCATACCTGTTTGGAAAACTGTAGCTAAAGTAGTAAATCCACCATCTCCTGTATAGAAGAAAGTATTCATAGACCACTTAACCATGCTTTCTATGAAACCAGGTACTGGCAATGCCACGACTATTGGTGCTGCCACAGCTCCTGCAACTGGTGCTGCTGCTGTTGCAGCTGATGCTCCATCAACTACTTGGGCAGGTATTAAAAATATTTTTGAAGGATCTGCTAATATACTAGGTAATTTTGCAAGTCCTTCTGTTAACCACTTGTAACCAACGAACATTCTTAATATTAGTAACCAGAAATTTGGAGATGAGTTTGAAAAATATCCTCCAAGCATGCTTCTATTATCTTTAACATGTAAAAACTCATGCGATATATATGACCAACATTTGTTAAATCCAGCAACCTGTATGAAATACACAATGTTGATAAAATGTTTAACAAATAATGCAAAGAATCCAGATAAGGCATAGAATTTTTTTGGTGTTCCAATGTTTGCTACACCATATTTACCACCAATACAAACCATTGCACCATGAAATACAGGTTTATAAGCTTTCTTTTCACCACCCATAATGTCACTATAGACATTATGTGCAATTAACTCAGCAGATTCTTCAGCGTTTTCTACCATTTGAGGGAGAGGTCTTTCCTCACCTTCAGGAATAAAGAAAATATTATCACCAACGACATAAACATTTTTATAATCTAAAGATTGTAATTTATCATCAGTTACTATTCTTTTTCTTCCCTTTTGTGCAATATCCATTTTGCCAATAATATCTGAACCCTCAACACCAGCTGTCCAAACAACTGTGTATGTATCAACGGTTCCATTATTTCTTACAGTAGCACGATCTTTCGTAACTTCTGTAACCCCAGCATTAGTAAGTATTGTAACGCCTAATTTAATAAGTCTAGCTTTAGCTTTAGCAATTAGTTTATCCGGAAAATTCGGTAATATTTTAGGTAAGTCATCTGCTAGAATCAAAGTTACCTCTTCTTCACCTATATAAAATTCCTTACATAATCTTTTCTTCCACTCACCGAGTTCACCCATCATTTCAACACCTGTGAAACCACCACCAACAATAATGAAAGTTAATAATTTTTTTCTTTCATCTTTGTTAGTTTCTTTCACGGCTTTTCTAAACATATTAAGAATATGATGTTTTAAATTTACAGCATCTTCGAATGACCATAATTTATGACAGAATTCTTCTGCGCCTTTTATTCCAAAGTATGTTGGCTTAGATCCAGCACCGACAACCAGATAGTCATATTCATAGGTATTATTTTCAGATTTCAGCTTATTATTCTTGAAATCCAAATCTGTAATTGAGTCAAGTACTACATTTACTTTTCTTTTTGCAAATATTTTTTTATAATCAATCCTTATTGAATCTTCTGACACCCTATCTGCGGCTACTTCATGTAGTTCAGTAAGCAAAGTATGGTATGGATTTTGGTCTATAAGAGTAATTTCAACGTTTTCATTCTTTTTAAATTTTTTAGCGAGTTTCTTAGCTGTTAATACTCCACCATACCCTCCGCCAAGTATAGCTATTTTTTTCACTTTTTTCATTTCAGTCATATATATTTCCCCCTTAAGTTTGAAAATTATTATTAAATAAGTTATATATGTCATTAACAATTTCACCTATTCATCGGTTCTTTCAACTTCTTAGTTAAAATTTTATCATAATAATATTGACAATGTATGCAATGGAGCGATTTGGTCATTAATAATTAATTTTGGTTATTTAGTTCACGGAATACACATTTGCATTTTTCGTTATAGCGGTTTACACTTTGTTAAATAAGTGTTATGATAACTCCGTTATTTACGTTTCATTATCGTACTTTATATGATTTATCTCCTATTTCACATTCTTTCAACTTTCTAAATTATAAGATGCGTGTAAATAAATTACTATCGGAGGTACACCATGAAAAAAAAATTTCTAGTGCTTGGTTTAGTACTAACAATGAGCATGAGTATTGTTGGTTGCTCAAGCAATACCCCAAAGGAACCTATTTCTCAACCAATCAAAACACTAACAATTGGTGTTATGCCAGATTTAGACTCGCTTCCATTTATTATTGCTCAGCACAATGGGTATTTTAAGGAAGAAGGAATTCAGGTCAAAATAGAGCATTTTAAAAGTGCATTAGATAGAGATACAGCCCTTCAAACAGGAAAAATTAATGGAGCAATATCTGATATGCTTGCAGTAGTATTTTTTAACGATAATAAGTTTGACGTTAAAATAACATCGAAAACTGATGGTAGCTTTAAATTGATTTCCGGGAAGAATTCTAATATTTCTAAAATTGAACAATCTGTCGGAAAATCAATAGGAATTTCTAAAAATACCATTATTGAATACTTAACAGATAGAATTATGGAAAGTTCAAATGTAGATATTAACTCACCTAAAAAGGTTGCAATACCAAAGATACCTACTAGACTTGAGATGCTAACTAATGGCAAGTTAGATATGGCTACTTTACCAGAACCTCTTGCAAGTTTAGCGGTTTCTGCCGGTGGAAAAATTATAAGTAGCTCTGATAAACTAGGTATAAATCCTGGCGTAATGATATTCACAAATGATGCCATAACATCAAAACCAGAAGAAATAAAATCACTTTATAGAGCCTATAATAAAGCAGTTAAATTTTTAAAAGAAGAAAAGCCTGAAAGCTACATTGATTTTGTTATTCAAGAAGCCGGTTTTCCAGATACTGTTAAGAACACTCTAGTTATTCCAAATTATTCGAGTGCTAGTATGCCTTCTGAAAAAGAATTGCAAGAAGTTTTAATTTGGCTTAAAGCAAAAAAACTAACTACTAATAACTGTACGTTGCAAGATTTATCCAATAGCTCATTTGTCAAATAATGGCACATTGCAATAAAATATAACCTCTTTTTATCTTAGTATAGAAAGAGGTTATATCAATATAAATTTTAAATATATATTAATTAACGATCTTTTTCTATCATTTTTATAATGACGCGTGTTAAAGTTTCTTTCTCTATTTTACCAGAAGCTTCAAAGAGTTCTTTTAAAAGACGCTGTTCACGATTATCTGGGTCCACATTGGAAGCTAGATAATCTCCTATTTTTGAACCTAGTTTTGTTATTGTATCATCTGATAAACCTACTGTTTCGCCCATAGAAACTGCTCTGTATAATGTTTTTTTCCATTTATCCCAATCATTAATTAAATTATTTTCTAAATCCATTTTCACACCTCCATATACTTATAAAACTATTATTTACATAAAAATATAAAAATACTTATTATTTTCAAAATTTATTTATATATTTAGCTAAAATGGCATTTATTTATATATCCAAGAAAAAATTTTTGATTTTAAACATAAAGGAAAGGTGTTTTAATATGAGTAGATTTTTTAACAAGAAGGAAGTAGAATTATTAGCCCCTGCTGGAACTTTCGAGATATTTGAAAAAGTTATTCATAGCGGGGCTGATGCAGTATATTTTGGTGGCAAGAAATTAAATATGCGTATGCATAGGTCTGGTTATAACTTGTCAAATGACGAAATAGAAAAAGCTATTGCTATTGCGCATTCCTTAAATAAAAAGGTTTATGTAACAGTAAATAATCTTTTTAGCCAGCAGGATTTGAAAGATGCAGAAGAATATCTGAAATTTTTAGAAAAAGCTAAACCAGATGCTTTAATTATTCAAGATTTTAGCATATTAGAATTTGTCAAAAGTTTAAATTTAAGCCTAACTCTCCATTCTTCTGTAATGATGAATGTTCACAACTTAGAAACTATTTTGACCCTTCGAGAATGTGGGATTACTAGAATTGTTGCATCACGCGACATGGATTTACAAACCATAAAGAATCTACATATCCAAACTGATATGGAATTTGAATATTTTGCTCATGGAGATATGTGTATTACTCATGGTGCTCAATGCTTGTATAGTGGCATGCTTTTCGGGAAGAGTAGTAATAGAGGCCTTTGCATGAAGCCATGTCGGTGGCATTTTACAATGAAAAAAGATGGTCTAGCTTATCCTACAGAATATCCAATGGCTGTTAAAGATATGTATATGTATGAGAATCTACCTGAAATGATTGAGGCAGGTATACTCTCGTTTAAACTAGAAGGAAGAATGAGAGATGCAGATTACCTTGTTACTATGATTAATTACTACAGCGACGCTATAAATAGATATATTGAAGATCCTATTTGCTATGATAGAAAAAAAGATGCACAAAGTATTTATGAAACTCGCAAAAGGGACTTATCTACCTGCAGCGCGTTTGGGAAACCTGGACTCTCAAATATAAATAGACGGTATGAAGGTACGGGTAAATTTTATAGCCATGGCAAAGTTTTTAGTAAGCCTGTAGAAGAAATTGAAATTAGTAAAGACAGGGTCGAAGAAATCAAGAACCTTTTGACCGTGATAACTTCTCTATCACAGAAACCTAAATTAAGTGTAAAAGTCAATTCCTATTCACAAGCTAGAATTGCAATAGAGGAAGGTGCTGATGCGATTTATTTATCTGGTGAGGTATATGCGCCAAACCTTCCTTTTAGTAAGAATGATATTCTTAAATTAACAAACATCAAAAAAGCTACAAAGATATATTTAGGTTTTCCAAGAATGATGCTTGAAAATGATTTTTCAAAATACAATCAATTGCTTAGTGAAAACAACTTAAACCTTGATGGCTTGATTGTAACAAATTTAGGAGCTATTCATAAATACAAATCTTTAGGACTTGAACTTATTGGTGATTATTCTTTAAACATCTATAATGAAAGTGCGGCTAGTTTTTATGAAAAACAAGGTTTATCTATTGCTACGCTATCTTTAGAAACACCACTTATAGATGCTAAAGGTGTTATTGCTAAATCACCAATCCCTATTGAACTCATAGTTCATGGATCTCCAGCAGTTATGTATATGGACCATGATTTATATGAAAATACAAAAGTCTTAGAGGCAAGCGGATGTGAAAATAACGCTCACGTTGACAACAAGGTATTAGTTTTAGTAGATGAAAAAAAATATGAACACCCAGTGTATAAAGATAACTATGGTAGAAATCATATGACACTTTATAAAGAACTTTGTTATCTTCCCTTTTTAAAAGAACTTAATGATATTGGTGTAAATCATTTTAGAATTGAAGCCTGCCATTATGATGATAATAGTTTACGAGAGGTTTTAAGTATTTATAGAGAAGCACTTGATGACTTAAATAAATGTGAGGAATTATTCCATGCACTAAGTCCTACTCCCTCTGGATTTACTCTTGGAGCTTTTCAATTTAATTAGGTGCATAAAAACAAATAATAAATTAGACAAGGAGGTATAATATTGTCAAGTTATATAGGTCCAGAAAAGATAATTAACAAGAAAAAAGAGTTTCTTTTTCCATGTTCACAACATTTTTATAAAAGCCCTCCTCAAATTGTAAAGGGGAAAATGCAGTATTTATTTGACAGCGAAGGTAAAAAGTATCTTGATTTTTACGCAGGGGTTTCCGTTATTAATTGTGGGCATTGTAACCCTGAAATTTTAAGTGCTACAATTGATCAAATGAAAACTCTTCAGCATACTAGTATTATATATTTAACTGAGCCAATAGTTAATCTGGCTGAAAAGCTTTCATATGTATTGCCAGGTGATATTAAGCATTCATTCTTCTGTTGCACAGGCTCAGAGGCTAATGAAGGTGCCCTTTTACTTGCTAGACTTTATACAGGAAAAAATGAATTTATTTCATTGAATAACAGCCTACACGGTCGAACTTATTTGACTATGAGTGCAACAGAAATCCCTATGTGGAGAGCAGATCCTATGCTTTCTGATTGTGTTACCTTTGTGCCTAATGCTTATAGCAGAAATAAAACTCTTGAGAAAGCAGCTATTGAGTCCCTAGACGCTATTGAGAATGCGATAGCATCTAAAGGCGCAGATAAAATTGCAGCTTTTATTGCAGAACCTATACAAGGAAATGGTGGTATAATAACTCCTCCCCTGTGGTACTTCAAAAAATTAAAGACCATACTTGAGAAAAATGGTATATTACTTATTATAGATGAAGTTCAAACAGGATTTGCAAGAACCGGTAAGATGTTTGCCATAGAACATTATGATGTTGTTCCAGATATAATAACAGTTGCAAAAGCCCTCGGTAACGGGATTCCTATATCAGCTTTCTGCACAAATGATAAAATTGCAGCAGCCTTTACTAAAGCTTCTGCCTCTACTTTAGGTGGAAATCCAGTAGCTGCAAGTACAGCTATTGCTGTACTCGACTACATTGAAAAAAATAATTTATGCTCTAATTCAGAAACTTTAGGAAAAAAATTAAAAGAGGGTCTACATAAACTTAAAGAGAAGTATCCAATTATTTATGATGTTCGAGGTATAGGCCTTATGCTAGGTGTAGAGCTAATAAATGGTAACGGTGAACCTGCATTAGAAGAAACTGACATTATACTAGAGATATTAAAGGATGAAGGCATTCTTTTAGGTAAGAATGGATCTGGTAGAAATGTGTTAGCTTTCCAGCCGCCTCTTGTTATAACAGAAACTGATGTCGCCTTTGTTCTAGATAAATTGAATTTAGCTTTAAGTAAATTAAGTTAGACTTACTTTTATAATTGTCCTAGAAGAATAGCATAAAAAAGTTAAAGAACCCTATACAATACATGATTGTATAGGGTTCTTTAACTGTGCCTTCTATTTTATGATTCTCATATAATTCATACAGCAGTTGATAAATATTACATATCTCTAGGGTCTATATCATTAATCATTTTTATGGTTCCTCTTATGTACCAAGTAGTTTCTTTTTTCTCTACGTTATATACTTTTCCAAGTATTTTAAATTTAGACATAAGCCCCGCAAGTGAACCTATAAATGAAGGTGTATTCAATTGAGTCTTTTTGATATTTTTCACATCATCTATGTCTTTAACAATAGGCTTCTTAGGAAGCTTATCGTTTATTTCCTTACTAGATTTAGCGGTCTCTTTACTAGTAGCCTCTAATTCTTCTAGTGTTTTGTAGATTTCTTCCATCTTACGTTTTTTTCTTTCAAAACTTATACTAGGAGTTTCTACTGGCGTATATTCTTCTGATTTCTTCTTATATTCTACAGTTTTTTTCATAATTACCGTTCCTTCCTTAATCTATTAATCAACAATTAAATGTGTTTATGTCTATTATAACACGATTTACTACACTTTTAAAATGAAATGATGAAATATAAAAAAGTTGGCACTATAAGTTATATTTCCAACTAGTTGTGCTGCTTCATCTCAATTAAATTATTCCAATATTTTTTAGGCATATGTTGCATTTGTAATCTATCATTTGTTCTTTCTTTTATGGAAGTACTTTTATGAAAAGCTTTCCAAAGATTTTGATAAAATAGCTCTTCCTTCTCATGACTTTCTAATTTTTCAAACTTTAAATCCCTCATTATCCATTCATTGTTTTCATAAACTATGCCTATGTATCTTCCGACATCGTGAATTACCCATTTTTCATTAGCAAGCCTTGCTTTAAAGTGATTGGCTATGAGTTCAAGAATATTGTAATCAGGCTGGATTGCTGAATACAATATGCCCTTAAATTCTTGAAATCTAACTAGTCCTAAAAATCTATGTGCCTCGAAGCCCACTTTCCTAGAATATTTGTGTATTTCATTTACATTTTGATCTGTTAGAAAGTCATTAACTTTACTCCCTAACTTAAATCCTAGTTGTATATATTTAAATAATTTTAATTCTATTCCGCATGACTCAGATAAAAATGCTTGATATACATGAACTAAAGTATCCTCTGATATTTTTTCAAGTATAGCATTATATACTTTATTTGATTTTATTATATCAGTTTCTACAGCTTTGTCTTCTAATAGTAAGTTGGCATTATAGGTATTTTCTCTCGCTATACTTTCAGGAACTTTATTATAATAACAAGTATATATAACAGATAAAAAACCATCAAAACTCCCATCATAAATGTATCTAACCAAATAAATCACTCCTTAGGTTAAAAAGACTTAGTTGTTCTGGTTTATCAAAGCTTTCAAAATCTAACAAATAATTTTTAAGACGAACTCTTTCCATATCCTTATCCCCATAAAATTTACCACTACAAGTTATAAAGTACCTGGCTCTTTTAAGAACTACTCCTAATTTTTTTAAATTATCATAGGAAAGGTTACAAAGTCTTCTTGCTCTTATTATTCTTAAGGCTGATGTTACTCCTATCCCAGGAATCCTAAGTAATATTTCATAGGATGCATTGTTTACCTCTAGTGGGAACTTATCTAAATTATTTAATGCCCAAAAGGCTTTAGGATCTAAATCTATATCAAAATTCGGGTTTTTCTCATCTAACAATTCATTTGCCTTAAAACCATAAAACCTTAAAAGCCAATCTGCTTGATACATTCTATGTTCTTTTAAAAGTGGAGGCGTAGTTATAATAGCAGGTAAATTTACATTAGCTACCACTGGCACATAAGCAGAATAATAGACTCTCTTAAGCCCAAAAGTATCATACAATCCTTCTGTAAGACTAATTATCCTTAAATCACTTTCGCTCGTTGCCCCCACCATTATCTGCGTACTTTGTCCACCAGGTGTAAATTTTGGTGCTTTAAATCCTTTTTTCTTATGTTCAATAGACTCTATTATACTACGACTAATAAGTCCCATAGGTTTTAATATATCTGCTTTATTCTTTTGAGGTGCTAGGAGCTTTAAACTTTTTTCAGATGGCAACTCAATATTTACACTCATTCTATCTGCATACAATCCTGCCTCATAAATGAGTTTTGGATCAGCTCCTGGTATAGCTTTTACATGAATATATCCATTGAATTTATGGATCAATCTTAAATCCTTTAAAATCCTAACTAAATTTTCCATTGTATAATCTGGACTTCGCTCCACACCTGAGCTTAAGAATAATCCTTCAATATAATTTCTTCTATAAAAATTTATAGTTAAATCTACTACTTCCTTAGGCGTAAAGCTTGTTCGCTCCACTTCATTGCTAGATCTATTAATGCAATATTTACAATCATATACGCATTTATTGGTATATAAAATTTTAAGTAGTGAGATACATCGGCCATCCTGTGCCCATGAATGACAAATACCTGTTGTTGCTGCATTTCCTATGCCTCCCTTTGTATTCTTTCTATTAGACCCACTGGAAGAGCAAGAAGCATCATACTTTGCAGCATCTGATAATATTTCAAGTTTTCTCATTATATCCATATTTATCACCTCGCAAACGTTTGTTCTCATTTTATCATATGTTACCCAAATATAAAAGAGTTATTTAGCTTATATATTCCTTTAAATTTATATCTCTTTGCATTTTTGAAATAATAATGCCCACATAAAAAAAGCTGTCTCAAAAGTAGTTACTACCTTTTAAAACAGCTATATTTTAAACTATAACTTTAAAATTTATATTTTTATCCTAGTATTTGTTTTAAATCATCTTCTGGTGTACTAATTGGTTTAATGTCAAAATTGTCAACTAGGAATTGTAATACATTAGGGCTTAAAAAAGCAGGTAGAGTCGGTCCAAGGTAAATTCCTTTTACCCCTAGAGCCAATAATGCCAATAAATCTGCCACAGCTTTTTGCTCATACCAAGTTAAAACAATTGCCAGTGGTAAATCATTAATGTTGCATTTAAATGCGTCAGCTAATGCTAGTGCTATTTTCACAGCAGAATATGCATCGTTACATTGACCTATATCTAGCAATCTTGGAAGCCCAGCTACTTCACCAAACTCCAATTTATTAAAACGATATTTTCCACAGGCTAAAGTTAGAATAACACAATCTTTAGGCACCAGCTGCGCAAATTCAGTGTAATAATTTCTTCCCGGTCTTGCACCGTCACATCCTCCTATTAAAAAGAAGTGTCTGATTTTCCCTTCTTTAACGGCATTCACTATTGTTTCAGCATGACTTAAAGTTGCCTTATGTCCAAACCCTACTAGGATTTCTTTAACCTCTTCATCTTTGTCAAATCCACCTAATTCTAGCGCTTTATTTATTAGTTCAGAGAAATCTTTGTTACCATTCTCATCATTAGATATATGTTTTATCCCATCCCAGCCGACAACGCTTGTTGAGAAGATTCTATCTATATAAGAATCTCTTGGTTTCATTAAGCAGTTTGTTGTCATTAAAATACAGCCAGGTATGCCATCAAATTCCTTTTGTTGATCTTGCCATGCTCCACCAAAGTTACCTACCAGATGTTTATATTTATTGAGCTTTGGATATCCATGAGAAGGTAACATTTCGCCATGCGTATATATATTTATCCCCTTGCCTTCTGTTTGCTCAAGTAACATTTCAAGATCCCTTAAGTCATGACCAGAAACTACGATAAATGGTCCTTTTTTAACATTCACATTTACCTTTGTAGGTGTAGGTGAGTTATATTTCTCATTATTAGCTTTATCCAATACCTCCATAACTTTCACACTCATATCTCCAGTTTTAATTAAGTACTTAATTAGATCTTGAAGATTTAAACTATCATCTGTAAGTACTGCTAGAGCTATAAAATAAAAATCATCCACCTCATCGCTATTATAATTAATACATCTAGCTTGGTGAGCATATGCCGCAATTCCTTTTAATCCGTATTTTATTGTTTCGCGAACTGAGCGAATATCTGCATCTAAACTTTCATCATACATAATGCCTGCTTTTTTAGCATCCTCAAGCATTTGCTCTTTAGTATCGCTTAAATTATATAAAGCCTCTTTACTATTTACTTTTTCTCCTGCTACTTTCTTCCTGGCATCTTCTTTTATTACTTGAGATCTTTTAAGCATATCAATATGAGACTTTGGATCAAAGTTTACATTAGTTAATGTCATAAATAATGAATTCTCAATAAAAGATACCCAAGACTTATCAAGTTTTTCACCTTTTTCCAAAAGTTTAGTGGCATAACAACTAATTCCTTTTAGCTGATAAATCAGTAAATCCTGAAGAGCCGCAATTTCTGGCGTTTTTCCACAAACTCCGATGTTGGTGCAACCTTTTCCACCTGCAGTTTGTTCACATTGAAAACAAAACATTTTTCCTTGCATATGTAATCCTCCTAATTTCTTAAACTATTTTAATATTAGTTTACACTCTCTTTTAAAAAATATACGAAATAATCATGATGAGTTTAAACTTTCCAGTTTCCAGTTTCTAATTTAAAATTTTAATTAAATACAATCCATCATCTAAAACACTTTGTTCACAACTAAACTTAACCCCTACATCAATAAGTTCAAAGCATACATCCCTTGTACTATTTATATCAAATAAGCACCTACCCTTTTCATCTAATGACTTCACCGCATCCTCATGAATTCCTTCTCTAAGTAAATTTTCTTTGATTTCATTATTTAACATTTCGAACCTCCAATTTGTTTTAATCCTTAAAAGACATAGTCTTTACATATCTATCAAATCCGATAATAGAGTTTTTAAAGATAATTTCTGCTCTATCCTTATACGCTTCAGGGTTGTGCATTGAAGTGCTAAAATGCGTTAATAAAAGTTCCTGTACTTTTCCATTTAAAGCAAGTCCTGCTGCCTCGCTAAAGGTCATATGTTTATTTTTTATAGCTTTTTCTATATCCTTTTCATCACCATAGGTGCCTTCACAAATAAACAAGTCACTTTTATTAATGAAAGTTTCTATTTTAGTAATTGGTCTTGTATCAGTTATAAAACTAAGCTTTATTCCTATTCTTTCTTCCCCAAATACCATACTTGGTGAATACGTTTTTCCATTGTTAATGATAATTTCATTTTTTTGAAGTCTATTCCAATATATTTTTGGTATTTCATTGGCATTCGCACTTTTTACATCAAACTTTGGTTTTCTTTTAAAATAAAAGCTATATCCCAAACAATTAGTTGAATGCTCAAGTTCCAGAGTTGATATTATTAAATCAGGAAATTCTTCTTCTGAAGGCTTAATACAATTTATTGAAGATTTCATTTTCACTGATTCTTGTGGATTTTCTAATATATTAATGTCATAAGGAAGGTAAGGTGCTGCAACACTCAATCCTTTTACAATATCTGTAATGCCTTTTGGACCAATTATGGTAATAGGTTCAATTCTGCCACTGTTACCAATTGTCGCAAGAATACCTGGAAGTCCTATAATGTGATCCCCATGTCCATGAGTTATACAAATCACGTCAATTGACTTAAATCCCCATCCAAGTATTTTCATAGATACTTGAGTGCCTTCACCGCAGTCAATCAGTATCTTTCTTCCTTTGTATTTTATTAGAAGAGAAGATAGATATCTTTCTGGAATAGGCATTCCACCTCCACACCCTAGAAGTGCTACATCAACCAATTAAATCACCTCATTTATAGTTTCTATTTATTTGAATGTGCCTTGGTTTATTGTACACCTATCTCCAGTACAATATCTATAGAGTAAACTGCATTCCAATGTTTTATACCTATTTTCTTAAATTGACGCTAAATTTAAAAATTCTTTTATTCTAAGATTAGTTTTGTTACCTAACAATTGCTCAGGGGTGCCCTTATAATCTATTATTCCGTTATCAATAAATATTATATTATCTGCTACTTCTCTTGCAAAACTCATGTTATGAGTAACAACTACCATTGTCATACCACCATGAGATAGTTCCTTCATAACTTTAAGCACCTCTGTTGCAAGCTCTGGGTCCAGTGCAGAGGTTGGCTCGTCGAATAACAACACTAACGGTTCTATCGCCATAGCACGAGCTATAGCAACTCTCTGCTGTTGTCCTCCTGAAAGCTCATGAGGATAGCTATCACACTTTTCTAAAAGCCCAACCTTTTCTAAAAGTTTTAGTGATTTATCGTAAGCTACCTTCTTAGGTTGTTTAAGCACGATAGTGAGTCCCTCCATAATGTTTTCCACCACAGTCATGTGAGGAAATAAATGAAAACCTTGGAATACCATTCCTGTATTTTTACGTAGAGTTAATATTTCCTTATCAGTCGGATTTTTGTCTCCACCAAATACCAATTCATTATCACCTATTCCTATTGTTCCTATATTGGGAATTTCTAATAAATTCATACACCTAAGAAGGGTGGTTTTACCTGAACCTGATGGGCCAATTACAATTGTTGTTTCGCCCTTTTTAATCTTTAAATCAATACCTTTTAATATTTCGTTATCTCCAAAACTCTTGTGTAAATTCTGTATATTAATCATATATTTCCTCCAATTACCTAGCCACATGTCTTTCCAGCTTTTTCTCTATCTTTTGTTGAATAATAGAAAGTATTGTACAAAATAATAGATATATAAAAGCTACTTCACAGTATAATACAAGTGGCTCATATGTCGCTGCAACTATTCTTTGAGCAATTTGAAACATTTCAGTGAAAGTAATTGATGCAGCAAGTGATGTATCTTTAACAAGACTTATAAATGAGTTTGAAAGTGGTGGTACAGATACCCTTGTTGCCTGTGGTAATATTACACGAATCAAAGATTGAGTATGAGTCATACCAATTGAACTTGCTGCCTCCCACTGACCTTTAGGTATAGACAAAATAGCTGCTCTAATTACTTCTGAATTATAGGCTCCAACATTTAAAGTAAA
>NZ_JAENWL010000298.1 GCF_016650095.1 Clostridium sp.
AGGGCAAATTTCTGTAAGTAAAATAGAGTATCTAAAGAATAAAACGTTAGTCCATTATACTTATAAGGGTAATCACCCATATGGCAATGGTATGTGTGTTTTTCTAGAAGATGAAAAAGGTAATAGACTTAATAACCCAAGAAAAACCATTCAAAGAAATATAGATGGCTCATATATATTAGAGTGCTATCGTATTAATAAGAATAAGGGAATCAATATCGCTACAAGGTAACTTCCTGATTTAAAATTTCTTTTGGAGTTTGAAATACCATTAAACTAGCAGATTAGATTAATAATTGCGGGAACTACTTATAATTTAAGTAGTTCCTTTTTATACAAGAGGGACGTTCCAGAATATAAGGAGGGTATTATAGTCTGGAAATATGTGATGGCGAAATATGTAATCTTAGACGCAAAAAAAAGTATATATTACTAGAATTACTTGGCGCAGTGAAAGCATTTCTAGTAATATATACTTTTTTCAATTTAAACTACTTGGAATATGTAGAATTTTAAGTAGTAGGATTCATCAGAATTCCATAGGATTGGGTGATCCGCTGCTTGAGTTCTAAACTCTACTTGTCTAAGTGTTCGCTTAGCATCTAATGCTGCTTCAGCTATGGTATCTCTAAATAAATCAGGGTACATAAAGTGAGAACAAGAGCAAGTTACAAAATATCCGCCTGGTTTAACTAGTTTTATACCTCGTAGATTAATTTCTTTATATCCTCTTGTAGCGCCATTTACAGTTGAACGTGACTTTGTAAAAGCAGGGGGATCTAGGATTACAACATCATATTGCCTTCCTTCTTTTGACCATTCTTTTAGCACGTCAAAGGCGTTATGGGATTCGAATTTAACAATATCTGAAAGTCCGTTAAGTTCTGCATTTTTTCTAGAACATTCTACTGCATAGTCAGAGATATCTACTCCAAGTACACTTTTAGCTCCAGCTATACCTGCATTAAGGGCAAATGATCCTGTGTGTGTAAAACAATCTAAAACATCAGCATCCTTGCATAATCTGTGAATAGCTGCTCTATTTTCCTTTTGATCTAGGAAAAACCCAGTCTTTTGACCATTTGCAATGTCAACATAATATTTAACACCATTTTCAACAATTTGAAAAGTAGTGTCAAAGGGCTCTGTTAAAAATCCTGTTGTTTGTTCCATTCCTTCAAGCACGCGAACTCTAGCATCACTTCTTTCATAAACGCCCTTTGCATGATATTCATCTGTTAGTAGTTTAACAACTATATCTTTATATTTATCTATACCGAGCGCTAAAGATTGAATAACATAATAGTCTTCATATTTATCTATAATCATTCCAGGTACAAAATCTGCTTCTCCAAACAAAAATCTACAACTAGAAGTATCTATAACTGTTTCTCTATATGTCCAAGCAGCGTGAAGCCTCTTTCTGAAAAACTCTTCATCTATTTCTTCATGTATGTCTCTAGTCATTATTCTTATGGCAATTTTAGAAGCATCATTTATAAATCCTTTTCCTATAAACTCCTGCCTAAAATTATATACTTCAATTATGTCTCCATTTTCATATTCGCCATCAAAGTTTTCAATTTCATTGGCATATATCCAAAGGTGCCCATTTTCTGAATTCCTACCTTTACCTCTATATAAGTAAAATTTACAAGCCATTTTAAATTCCTCCTGTGTTCTTTAGGGAGACATAATAATTAATAATCACTATGTTCCATATATTTTTTATAGTTAAAAAAGTTTTTAATTATAAAATATTAAGCTATTTATCTATAGTAGTATACCACATTGAATTAATTTGTAATATAAAATTAATAAAATTGTTTTGACATAAGAGTAAATATAAATTACACTAGTATATGTGTCATTTTTTATTCCACACTTGAATTAAGAAAATACAGGTCAAATTGGACGGATTTTCTTTGAGTGGAAATCAATATAGCAAATCCTAATATTAATAACAAATAAGTATATGACTAGAAATAATTTCATAATGTAAAAATTATAAATATATAAAATCACAATATAGTAAGGAGAAACACAAATGAGTAGATTAGTAGTTAAAAATGTTAGCCATGGATTTGGTGACAGAGGAATATTTGAAGATGTATCTTTTAGATTACTTAAAGGCGAACACATAGCACTTATAGGAGCTAATGGAGAAGGTAAATCAACGTTCATGAACATTATTACAGGAAAGCTTATGGCAGATGAGGGCACCGTTGAATGGTCAAGTAGTGTAAGAGTGGGATACATGGATCAACACACTGTTTTGGAAAAGGGCAAAACTATTAGGGAAGTTTTAAGGGATGCTTTTAAATATCTTTTTAAATTAGAAGAAGAAATGATTAATGTAACAGAGAAAATGGGAGATGCCACGCCAGGCGAACTAGAAAAGTTATTGGATAGAATGGGAACAATTCAAGATTTGCTTGATAACAATGGATTTTATGCTATTGATTCTAAGATAGATGAGGTTGCTGCAGGGGTTGGACTCAAAGATGTTGGCCTTGAAAATGATGTTGAAGATTTAAGTGGGGGACAAAGGACGAAAATTCTTCTTGCAAAGCTTTTATTAGAAGTGCCAGATGTTCTACTGCTTGATGAACCTACTAACTTTTTGGATGAGCAGAATGTAGAGTGGCTTAAGAGATATCTTCAAAATTATGAAAATGCATTTATCCTAATATCCCATGATATTGAATTCTTAAAAGATGCAGTTAATATAATATATCATGTAGAAAATAAAAAATTAACTAGATATATAGGTTCATATGAAGAATTTTTAAGAGTTCATGAGGTTAAGCGAATTCAACTAGAATCTGATTATGAAAAGCAGCAAAAAGAAATTACTAGACTAAAGGTCTTTGTTGCTAAAAATAAAGCAAGAGCGTCTACAAGTGGAATGGCAAAATCAAGACAAAAGAAATTAGATAAAATTGATAGAATTGAAGTTACAAAAGATAAACCTAAGCCACAGTTTAATTTTAAATCTGCTAGAGCTTCAGGGAAAATAATATTTAGAACTAAGGATTTAGTAGTTGGATATGATACTCCATTATCGAGACCTATAGATTTATATATGGAAAGAGGGCAAAAGATTGCATTGATTGGTGCTAATGGTGTTGGAAAAACAACCTTATTAAAGAGCCTTATGGGTGATATCAATGCTGTTTCGGGACATACAAACTTAGGCGATTACCAATACATAGGATACTATGAACAAGAAATAAAGGGAGTCAACCGCAATAATTGTATTGAAGAATTTTGGCAAGAATTCCCAAGTTTAACTCAAGGTGAGGTAAGATCGGCACTTGCTAAGTGTGGACTTACTACGAAACATATCGAAAGTAAAATTACTGTGCTTAGTGGTGGAGAGCAAGCAAAGGTAAGGCTCGCTAAGCTTTTAAACAGGGAAAGCAATATATTGATCCTAGATGAGCCTACAAACCACTTAGATGTAGATGCTAAAGAAGAGCTCAAGAGGGCTTTAAAAGAATATACAGGAAGCATACTTTTAGTGTGCCATGAGCCAGAATTTTATCAAGACGTAGTTACAGATGTATGGGATTGTGAGGATTGGACAACTAAAATCGTATAATTTACATTAAAAAGAGCTAGAATAATTTCTAGCTCTTTTTTTATAGATCACTATTTAAAACATCTAATCCTAGATCTAGTATATTAGCAAATAATGATAATGTATTAGTATTTGGAATAACATTATTTTTAACATCTAATAATTTTCCAAGTCCATAATCTGTGCATATACTAACAGTAGGGAAATTAATTTCACCGAGGTCACAAATAATATCAGTTTCGTTTAATTCTATTTTAACTATTTTATCGTTAGGCTCTACTAAGATATAAAGTCTTGTATCACAGTTATATCTTAGAACTTTTAAAGTATCACTTATTAGTATCTCTTTGAGGTTAGTGTTAATATCATACTTTGAAGTAGTCGCAGCAATGTTATTTATAACAAAATAATAAATATTTCTTTTGTAGTTTACCTTATCTTTAAATTCTTGTAATCTTTCTAAATTTAAATTTATATTTACTGAGATTTCATCATTTTCTAAATTGTTAAAACTTTGTTTTATGTAAGTTAATTCTTCTTTTTCATGAAGTTCTCTATCTAATATATTCATACAGTTATCATAAATATCTTGAAATGAACTGACTGGTAAGGAATATTTTATATTATCTAAAATAAGGTAAACCTTAAATTTAGATTTATTAATATTTCTAGATGAATAATTGACCTCAACTAATAAGAGTTCATGGAGCAGCTGAGTATCAAGTGTTATTTTCTCAATTCCTTCACTAGATTGTAGAATGTAATTATCATTAGTAGATAAGTTTTGTGTATGTTGATTTATTATATAAGTACCTTTAAAACCAGCTTCAGTAATTTCACCAACTCTAAGTGAACTTTTCATTGGTAGTTTTTTTAAATTTATATATGGTCTATTTACACATAGGTTGTTTTTAGATATTATTCTCATAGTAAACTCCTTTATAGCTAACAGGATTATTAGTTTGATTTATAAATTATAACATAATTAGCATTCCCAAATATAAAAAACATAATTAATGTTTGAAATAGGAGTATTAAAAATTTATATTATTATAAAATGTAATGATGATTGGACAACTAAAATTATTATACAAGAAGCCTGAGTGCTGATAATAAAATAATTTTAAGGGAAG
>NZ_JAENWL010000314.1 GCF_016650095.1 Clostridium sp.
TTACAGCACTGGAAGTGATGATTACAGCACTGGAAGTGATGCTTTTAGTACTGTAGGTGATTATTAATCGTGTCTTTTGGTTATGAGATCTTGAACTTTAGATATTTTAGCCTGTAGTAATTTATTTTCATTTTCTAATTTTAATATAACGTTTTCAGCTTCTTTATATTTATGTTCTAGATGGTTTAAAGTTTCATGTAATTTATTGTTTGTATTCATTTTTTCTTTGATAATAGGTTTATACATTTTACTTAAAGTAAAGTTTTTGTTGATTAAAAAGTATATTTTATTATATGATTGAATTAGATATAATTTAGTTTTTGTAATAATGTGTATAAAGCTTACAATAATCCAATCTATAAATTTATTCATCAATAATCACCTCAATTATATTCTACCTAAAGAATGCTATGAAAGGCAAGGTAATAATAATGAATAAAAATAGAAATAATCATTATTTAGAGAGTATTAATAATAAAATTAAGAAGCTGGACCACAAAAAAGAAGAATACGAAGCACAATTAATGGAGCAAAATAAGTTTTTGGAGCACAGTAATTCTGCTATACAAGAGTTAAAATTTAGAAATGATATTTTACATGATCAATATAATAGTCTAACAAGATTGCTTGAGAAACAAGGAATAATATTTGAGGTGAATTTCAGCGAATATAGGCCTCATCAATGGGAAAACTTAGCTATAGTAAAAGGTTCGAATGGATATGAGATTAAAACTAAAGCAGGCAATGTTTTAATGATGTTAGATGAAGATTTATTAGGTATTATACAAGATATAAACAAAAGAGATTTCTACAGCTTAATTGTAATAAGAGCTACAGATAAGGCGGCTTTGGTTCAGTTAAGATTTGCGTAAAGTATTAAGGATATATAAGTAAATATCCATATCAATTTTGACTTGATATTTATTATCATGCTTTAATCACAATATAAAAGAAGCTGAATTTTAAAATCCAGCTTCTTTTATATTGTGATTAAATACATTTATTTAGAAATTATTTAACTTCAGTTGTGTCTCTGTTACTATCTCTGTCTCTTCCTAAGAAAGATAAAGAATATAGACCACAAATACCTACTAGAGCAAAAATAATCCTAGTAAATGCTGTTCCTGTACCAAATAAGCTGGAAACTAGGTCGTATCTAAAAAATCCAATTAATCCCCAATTTACAGCTCCGATAATAACTAATACGAGTGCAGTAATATCTAATGCTTTCATATATACATCTCCTTTTTAATAAAATGCTCATTAATATTATTTCCAATTTATTAAAAATTATTACTGCATTAGAAAAAAATTATTTTTTTTCTCCATGTCTCTCATAGTGGGTTATTTCTTTTACATTATTGGTTTCATCAACAAACACTACTGTAGGTTTGAACTTTCTAGCGTCTGTTTCATTAATTTGGCAATAAGTCATAATTATTATTTTATCTCCAGGCTCTACACATCTTGCAGCGGCTCCATTTATACACATAACACAACTTCCTGGTTCACCAGCAATAGCATAGGTTTCAAATCTGTTTCCGTTGTCGATATCTACAATTTGAACTTTTTCATATTCTAGGATATTTGCATTGTCCATTAGTGATTTATCTATAGTTATACTTCCAACATAATTTAATTTAGCTTCTGTAACAACGGCTCTGTGTATTTTAGATTTTAACATAGTTAGTATCATATTAATTTCCCCTTTAGACTTCATTAGTATTCTATATTAGTATTCTATATTAAGATTTCCAAATAAAATTGTCTATTAATCTTGTTTTGCCAATAAAGACTGCTATGGCAATAAGAACAGGTTTATTTACAAGTTCTACAGCATTAAGAGTCACAGCGTCTACAATCTCTATATAATCAATTTTGGCTAAAACTTCACTTAATAGTCCATTTTTGATGACCTCTTTTAGACGCTTGCTAGAGTTTTCACCTGCTGATAATGTCTCTTTACATTTAGTTAAGCTTTTGTTTAAAATTAAGGCAGCCTGTCTTTCGTTTGATGATAGATAAGCGTTACGTGAGCTTTTTGCAAGTCCGTCTTCTTCTCTTACTATAGGGCAACCAACTATTTCTATATCATAATTTAAGTCTCTAACCATTCTTTTTATTATAGCTAACTGCTGGGCATCTTTTTCTCCAAAATAAGCTTTATCAGCAGGAACTATATTAAAGAGTTTTGAAACTACCGTACATACGCCGTCAAAATGACCTGGTCTTTTAGCACCACAAAGCCCGGCTGCAAGCTCTTGCACAGATACAGTTGAGAAAGCTTCTTTATAATACATTTCTGATGCTTCTGGAGCAAATATTAAATTTGCCCCAGCGTTTTCACATAGAATTGCATCTCTATCTAAATCTCTTGGGTAAGAATCTAAATCTTCATTTGGACCAAACTGTATAGGATTTACAAATATGCTTACTACAACTTTTTGATTTTCTTTTGCAGCACGTTTTATGAGACTTGTATGTCCTTCATGTAAAAATCCCATAGTAGGTACTAAGGCAACAGTGTAGCCTTCTTTTTTCCAAGCTTTAACTTGATGCCTAGCATCCTCAATATTTTTTATAGTAATCATTTCTACTGACGAAATAAGGTGTAATTATATACACATTATTAATGTCAGCTTCACTTCCTTTCTATTTTGATTTATATTATACGGCAAGGTATAAATTTCTTATTTTTTACAGATGCCTAGTATAATTCATTTAAAATTTCATCTTCTATTTTAAAACAGTGCTCTGCGCTTGGAAAAGTTCCTTCATTAACCTCTTTAATATATGATTTAAATCCATCTCTCATGAGATCACCAACATTTGCAAAGTTTTTTACAAACTTAGGTTTGAAACCATCAAACATATTAAGCATATCTTGATATACTAAAATTTGGCCGTCACAGCCACCACCAGCACCTATTCCAATAGTTGGTATAGATATTTCATTTGATATTATATCAGCGAGTTTAGACGGTATACATTCAAGTACAATAGCAAAGGCACCAGCGTCTTCTATTTTTTTAGCATCTTCAATAAGTTTTTTAGCGTCAGTAATATTTTTACCTTGGACTTTAAACCCTCCAAACATATTTACAGATTGAGGGGTTAGGCCGAGATGACCCATTACAGGGATTTGAGCATTTACTATAGCTTTAATTTGCGGGCAAACGACGGACCCACCCTCGAGTTTTATTGCCTGAGCTCCAGCCTCTTGTATAAATCTTCCTGCATTTTTAACCGCATCATATAGTGAAGTTTGATAAGACATAAATGGCATATCGGAAACAACGAGAGCATTTTTGGTGCCTCGAGCAACAGCTTTAGTATGATGTAACATGTCATCCATAGTGACACTTAAGGTGTCCTTGTAACCAAGGCAAACCATACCTAAGGAATCTCCTACTAAAATCCCATTTACACCACACTCATCAATGAGTTTTGCCATAGAATAATCATAAGCGGTAAGCATTGTTAATTTTTCACCAGATTTTTTCGATGATATGAAAGTTGATATAGAATTCTTCAATTGTTAATCCTCCTGCATTCCTAAATATTCTTTAAGCTTTGTGTAGTCTTTATCTTTATGCTTTTTTTCTGATAAAGGGAGCAGTTTTAATGATAAATTTTTATACAATTGGGCATCACCAGTAGGAATAGCGCACATATGATGTCTTATTGTGTCTAAATCATTTCTTTCAATAGGACCAGTTAAAGCACTTATAATGCCACTTTCTTTTATATTATTAATATTATTTTGGATTAATGGTAATAATGCTTCTAGAGCATCATTTTCACTAAGCCCACATTTACTTAGGTAACTACATCCAGTGTTAATTAAAGATAAAACTAAATTAGATACAGTGACGCTAGCTAAATGGTAAAGTGCCTTATTATTTTTATCAATAACAAAAGATTTATTACCTAAAGAATCAATAAAATCTTTAAGAAGATGTATATGACTTTCTGGTCCTTCTATAGAAAAATAAGCATTTTGTAAGTCTTTGTATGAGTTATATTTATCAGAAAATGCGAAAATAGGGTGAATTGAATATGCGAGTGCATCCGAATTGTTTATATTTAAAAAAATGCTAGAGGTTAAAGAACCACTAGTATGACATATTATTTTATTAGTTAAGTTTATATTTGATATTTTCTGCCAAACTTCATTAATGGAGTCATCAGGAGTAGTAATAAAAATCACTGAACTATCCTTAACCAAATCATTAATGTTCTCATAAGCTTTTGAACTAGTAAACTCAGATGCTTCTATAGCATCTTTATAACATTTACTATAGTATCCAGATAACGTTATCCCTTTTAATGAAAAATATTTTCCAAGGGAAAAACCTACTTTCCCAGATCCAATAAAGCCTATAACCATAATATCGCCTCCAATGTAATACAGTATAAATACGCCTCAGGTATCTGAGGGTGGGAGACTCCTGTATAGCTGTCTCATTCATAAAGATATGAGCAGAAAAAA
>NZ_JAENWL010000360.1 GCF_016650095.1 Clostridium sp.
CCTTTTTTCTACGGTTGGGTAATTGTAATTATTTCTGCAATAACACTATTTTTTTCAGGACCAGGCCAAACTTATTCAATTTCTATATTCATAAATGCGTATATTGAACGGTTTGGATGGAGTCGATCTTTGGTTTCCAGTATTTATTCTTTTGCGTCGTTATGTGCAGGACTTCTACTCCCTTTTATTGGAAGAAAACTTGATAGTGTGGGACATAGAAAGATGCTTACGTTAATATCTTTGCTTTTAGGTATTACATGTTTGTGGATGAGTTTTGTTTTTAATCCTGTTATGCTATTTATTGGATTCGTATTTATGAGATTATTAGGTCAAGGTTCCATGACTCTTATTCCATCTACTCTTGTAAGTCAGTGGTTTGTGAGAAGGCGGGGTAGGGCTATTAGTATAATGACCATTGGGAGTATAATTGGCTCTGCAACTTTACCTGTTATTAATAACTGGTTATTAAATTTGGTAGGTATGAGATTTACTTGGATAATTTGGGGTATAAGTTTAATGGCGATAATGGCTCCTTTGGGTTGGATATTTGTTAGAAATAGACCAGAAGAAATGAAGCTTTTACCGGATGGGGAAGAC
The DNA here is from genome assembly GCF_016650095.1 of Clostridium sp. Taxonomy (GTDB): domain Bacteria; phylum Bacillota; class Clostridia; order Clostridiales; family Clostridiaceae; genus Clostridium_AD. Next base: position 598 of record NZ_JAENWL010000360.1, read on the forward strand.
ATTAGAAGCAATATAATAAGAAAAAAGGAAAGTGAAAACAATATAATGCAAGGCAATATTGACTGGACTTTAAAGGATGCAATGAAAACAAGAACCTTTTGGTTAATGATATTTTGTATGGCTGTTCCAGCTATGGTTAATACAGGTTTAACTTTTCATATGGTATCTATTATTGAAGAAAAAGGTTTATCAATGGCTTTCGCTGCATCTATATTAAGTTTAACTGCTATAATTCAACTACCATTAAATTTTTTAGCAGGGCATATGGTGGATAGAATAAAAGTGCATTACATAAGAACTGTGAATTATTGGATACTTGCTATTGCAATGTTTGCTATGGTATCAGCAAATTCAAGTAAAGGTGTGGTCTTATATGCAATATTAGTTGCCATATTTAATGCTTTTAACTCTGTAACTACAGAAGCGTTATGGCCTAGTTATTATGGTAGGAAACATCTCGGAAGCATAAGAAGTATAGCAACTACCGCAATGGTTATTGGCTCAGCATTAGGCCCACTGCCTTTTGGATTTGCTTTTGACTTATTTAATGGATACAAGGAAATAATATTTATTATGATGATATTTCCAGTTATGGCTAGTCTAGCTTCACTTATATCTCCACCACCTGGAAAGCCTAGTTAAATAGAAATTAAATTCTTCTTATATATTAGAATTAACATAAGGGTCATTCAAGTAAATATCCGTCGCATTTTTGACTTGTTATTTATTTTCATGCCCCTAACGAATGGAGGAAATGAAATTATGTTAGATTTGCCAAAATGCCCAGAATGTAATTCAGAATATACTTACGAAGATAGAAGTCTTTTTGTTTGTCCAGAATGTGCTCATGAGTGGACTTCAGAATTAGAAACTGAAAATAGCGAAGAGAAAAAGGTTATCAAAGATGCAAATGGGAATGTATTAAACGACGGAGATTCAGTAACAATAATCAAAGATCTTAAAGTAAAAGGAAGTCCGACATCCATAAAAAAAGGTACGAAAATAAAAAATATACGACTGGTTGACGGAGATCATAATATTGATTGCAAAATAGATGGTTTTGGTGCTATGGAATTAAAATCTGAATTTGTCAAAAAAATATAGGTATAGCCTTAAACTACTATATTGTAAAAGAATATATAAATTGGTAGTAAATAATGAAACCCTCGATTAATTAATCGAGGGTTTCATTATGCTTATATTCTATATATTACATTTGTTATTTTCATCAATCAAAGTTAATGTTCTAAAGTGTTGCTTCAAGTTTTCTTTGAAAGTATAATCTATGTCAATTTTTTTTTCACTTTTATAATTGCGATTTTTATTTAGTATCTTATCCTGATTTAAATATCTATATAGAAATATGCTTAATTTAATATTTTGGATATTATTCATTTATAACATCTCCTAAAAAGTGATTAGTGTAATAAATTTATATCATGCACTAATCATACACTAAGTTACAACAAATTACACAAAACGACAAAATATTTACTTGGCGTTTACAATAAAACCATCAGGGTGTATTTAAACATTCATCTTTACACATTAGAGTAGAACCAGAAGAGTTATTAATGTTATTCGATTAAAAGGAGTGAATAATCAATGTTATTTCTTTGCTTTCATTTTAAGTGAAGGCAAGGTATACTAAGAATGTATCTCATTTTAGTAGTTATGGTATTAAATGTATGGGTAGGTATTTCTTCGTTCCAATTCTAACGAATATACTAAATTAAAGCTTTAAAATAATAAAAATAAAAATAAAAAAATAATAATTTGGAGGTAATAAATATGTCAATAACAAAAGTTGTTGTAGCATTAGGTGGAAACGCATTACAGGAACCAGGTTCATCTGCAACTGCGCAGGCGCAATTAGAAGTAGTAAAAAAGACTGCAGAATTCTTAGCAGAATTAAGTTGCACAGGATATGAACTAGCAGTAGTACACGGAAATGGACCACAAGTTGGAAGAATAGTATTAGCATTTGAAGCGGCTGCAAACGTTACTCCGGTAATGCCTTTCGATGTTTGTGGAGCTATGAGCCAAGGATACATTGGTTATCATATCCAACAAGGGTTAAGGTATGCATTAGCTAAAAGAAACAGAAATATACCAGTTGTTTCATTAGTAACTCAGGTTGTAGTTGATAAGAATGATCCAGCATTTCAAAAACCAACTAAACCAATTGGAGCTTTTTATACAGAAGAGGAAGCAAAAAAAATAGAAACAGAACAAGGTTTTACAATGAAGGAAGATGCAGGAAGAGGTTACAGAAGAGTTGTTGCATCACCTGTACCAATAAGAATAGTTGAATTATCAGCAGTTAAAGCACTTTGGGATACAACCATTGTAGTTGCAGCTGGTGGCGGTGGTATACCAGTAATAGAAAAAGAAGATGGATCACTTGAAGGTGTTGCAGCAGTTATTGATAAGGATTTAGCCGCTGAAAGACTTGCAGAGGATATTGGTGCTGATGCACTTATGATACTTACGGAAGTAGAAAAAGTATCAATAAATTACAAAATGCCAAACCAAATAGATTTAGGTGATTTAAGTGTTGCTGATGCAGAAAAATACATTTCAGAGGGACATTTTGCACCCGGTAGTATGCTGCCAAAGATGAAGGCAGCTGTTATGTTTGCAAAGGCTAATCCAGGGAAAAGAGCGATTATAACTTCACTTTTCAAAGGTGTAGAAGCGCTTCAAGGAAAAGCGGGTACTATTATTACTTTATAGATTATAGGATTTATTTAACGACATTTCAGAAGGAAAGTCTCCCACTTCTATAAGTGTAAGTTAACTACCTTAGCAGAAATAAAACTTCAGTGGAAGTATAAATCTCCTTCTGAAGTCGTTAATATGCAGCGACCCAGGAGATGACTTAACCAACTTTATTTTTAAGGATTCAGAAAGGGGGTGTTTCAGGATGATTTCTTAATCATTTTGAAACACCCCCTTAGATATAAATAAAAACCTGAATAAATTAGAGAATGCATAATGAATGAAAGGGGGGGGAAGTATTATGTTAACGCTATTTTTGATTATTATTTATTTGGCATTTATTAGCCTTGGGTTACCGGATTCATTATTAGGTTCAGCTTGGCCTGTTATGCAAATTGATTTATCTGTAGCATTTCCGAGTGCCGGAGTGATATTCATGATTATATCTTGTGGAGCAATTATTTCAAGTTTACTTAGTGGTAGACTTATCAAGCACTTTGGCACGGGAAAAGTTACATTTGTTAGTGTAACCATGACGGCGTTGGCTTTAC